>NZ_AMFQ01000011.1:0-54578 GCF_000335555.1 Acinetobacter sp. WC-743
CTTGATATGTGCTGAATTAGCAGGAGACTTTCACTTGGGATATGCTAGGCAGCTAACCGATAAAAGTTCTCTGCTATTTGATTTGGCGTTTTAAAATCCAAACTCTTTTGAATTCTTCGCTGATTATAAAATAACACAATGTATTCTGTAATATCTGCTTTAGCTTCATCTCTGGTTTTATAGTTGCAATGATGCACTAATTCATTCTTGAGTATGCCCCAGAAACTTTCAATCGGTGCATTATCGTAACAGTCCCCACGTTTGCTCATTGAACCTTGAAAATCACATTTTTCCAGTATCTTTCGATATTCATGGCTGCAATATTGGCTGCCTCTGTCCGAATGAATAATTAAGCCTTTCGTTGGTTTTTGATTACGAATCGCCATAGTCAGTGCATTGCAAACAAGTTGTGCGGTCATACGCTCATTTAAGCTATAGCCAACCACTTGTTTCGTGTACAGGTCTTTTACTGCTGCCAAGTATAACCAACCTTCAGCAGTCCAAATGTATGTAATATCGCTTGACCATGCAAGATTGGGCTTAGTCATTGAAAACTGTTGCTCTAGTAAATTTGCGTAGATCGCTCGATTATGATCACTCTTCGTAGTTCTTTTGAAACGCTTATGACGCTTACAATACAGCTGGTTGAGCTTTTTTATTTGACGTACAGCATACGTACTGATTTTGATACCTTGCGCTTGTAAATGCTTAGTTAATCGAATATAGCCATAGCTTTGTTTAGTTTCCTCATGAGCTATTTTGACCAAAATTGTCTGTTGATTTCGCTGAACCAATCTTTTATTCATGCCTCGTTTTAGCCAATCATAAAATCGTGACACTGAAACGTGAAGTAATCTAGCCATAAAGCTAATCGGGAATAAATATCTTTGCTGTTTCATATAGGCGTACCTTACTGACTTTCTTTCGCAAAGTACGCTGCTGCCTTTTTTAGAAATTCACGTTCCATTTCAGCTGTTTTGAGCTGTTGTTTGAGCTTTTTATTTTCTTCGAGTAAGGCATTTAGATCAGGTGAATATTGTTTAGTGCCTGCTAAGGTGCCAGTCTTTGCTTTATTATTCCAATTTGAAAGAGTTTGCATTGAAATGCCAAGTTGTCTGGCTGTTTCCGATACATTGCCTTGATTGGCTTCAATCAATTTTATTGCTTCAACTTTAAATTCTGCGGTGTAAGTCTTCTGTTTCTTGCTCATGGTAAACTCCTGATGAGTGTCTATAGTTTACCAAGTTAAAACCTCCTGTTTTCTCAGCACACATCACAATAGGAGAAAGTTTGGGCTTGGTATGGGGTGGAATATTTAAAAAGAATGGAAAACCTAAACCAGACTATCCTCACTTCGAATTACATCCTAATGGTAAAACTTGGCGTATTTTAAAGCCACAGCTTTTGCAATTAGGGGTAAGTAATTATAAAAAAATAACTTTTTAAAAGGATGACTTTATTATGATTCTAAGAATTTGCATAGCCTTAGTGTTCTTTATAACTATAAATGTCAAGGCAAAAGAAAATTTACTTACTGGTGAAGAAATTAGTAAAAAGTATAAAGTAGTACAATCATTAAATATTCCTGCAAATTATGATAATGGTATGGTATTAACTATGTATGCACATATTTATAAAATTAATGTTACGCAATGTGTAATTGTTTCAAGGTTAGATAATGAATCTAATTTTGGAGGATATGAGAGTATAGTTTATTTTAAAAAAGGAATAATGTTGAGGAGTTCACAACAAGAATTTGCCTCTATTTTTTTAGATGATGATGCTAAAATTAAATCAGATCAAATAAAATACGGAAATTATTTAAATGGAAAAGAAGTACAAATAGGTTTAAAAGAAGATTTTATTGAATATAGAAAGAAATTTAATAAAAAGACTTTAGCAGTGTGTTAATTTTTTAATGTTAGGTTTTTTTTGAAATTTTTTAAAATATTGCGATAAAATTAAAAAAGCAATGAATAACTCAATACATAGAGTCCACAACAATACTTTATTTAAAAAATAATATAAAAACCCCATTTAATCAATGAGGTTTTATAACAAGGTTAAATGAATTTTTACTATACTAACTCGGTGTAGAGTCCTGAACTGGCATTGGAGTCTGAACTTTTGACTGCTTAGGCGTTAACAGTAAATGACTGATCATTCCAATACAAATACCCCAAAAAACCGAACTAAACCCTAAAAAGTGCATTCCAGAAACCGTTGCGAGAAATGTAATTAACGCGGCATCTCGCTGAGAATCATCTTTCATAGCAACACTCATATTGGTTGCAATTGCCCCTAACAATGCCAAGCCCGCAAGTGCTGCAATCAGTTCTTTTGGTAAAATACTAAAGAGCATGACTATGCTACCTGCGAATAAACCGCCCAGAATATAAAAAATACCATTGGCAATACCTGCAATATAACGTTTTTCTTTAAGCTCATGAGCATCTTTACCTGTACACAGTGCAGCTGTAATTGCAGCAAGTACAATGGTGATTCCACCTGTGAATGCAACTACAATCGAGGTGATGCTTGCGACAGTTAAAATAGGTTTGGCAGGAGTTTGATAACCACTCAGTTTTAAAATAGCCATACCGGGTAAAAACTGCCCAGTTAAGCTGACAATGGTGAGTGGAATCGCAAGGTTTAGTGTAGAAGACCATGTCCATTCAGGGTAAATCATATGTGGAATCGCAAGAGAAAAATCCATTGCAACAGGTTGGATTTGTCCTAGACTGAAACTCAGTACAACACCTGCAATCAGTACCCAGATAATGGCATAACGGGGAGAAAACCGTTTTGCCAATAAAAAACAAATCAGCATACCAAAGACAAGATAAGGCATATGATCCGTGGCTTTAAAAAGTCCCAGACCAAACTGAAAAAGAATGCCAGCCATCATACCGGCAGCCAGTCCTTGAGGAATCCAATTTAAAAGTTTATCAAAAGACCCAGTAATACCAATTAAAAAAATAATAACCGCTGAAGTGATATAAGCTGCAACGACTTCATTTAATGAAATATGCGGGAACAATGCCACAAGCAATGCTGTTCCAGGCGCAGACCATGCTGTAATAATTGGGGTTTTAAACTTAATGGATAAAATAATACCCGCAATCGCCGCGCCAATCGAACTTCCCCAAATCCATGATGCCATCATGGAAGAAGAAACGTTGGCTTGTTGGGCGGCTTGAAAAAAGATAATCATGGGTCCCGCATAAGAAATCAGTACAGCTAAGAACCCCGCGACTGTTGCGGAAATTGACCAATCTTGTTTAAGTGTTTTTAACAGGGTTGCCATTGGGCAAAGCCTCCATGCGATGAATTCAATGTTCCTGTTGCATAAAATGGGCGATCAGTTTATCCCTGATCACCACCACCGACAGGAACAATCGTACCTGTCATATATGAAGATTCATCTGATGCCAAAAATAAAATGGCATTAACCTGTTCTTGGATCGTGCCATATCGTCCCATAAACGTCCGATCTATGGTTTGCTCAACGACATCCTGCATCCATTTTTGTTCATTTTCAGTCAATGCTTCGCTATTGCGTGGTACTTTACGAGGTGGCGCTTCTGTTCCTCCAGTCGCTACAGCATTGACGCGTATTCCATCTTTAGCATGTTCAAAAGCGAGTCCAGTTGTTAAACCATTGACGCCACCTTTGGATGCAGAATAGGGTACACGATTGATACCACAAGTGGCGATCGAAGAAACATTGACGATCGTGCCATGTTGATTTTTAATCATCTCAGGTAAAACTGCACGACAACACCATAAAGTCGGAAACAATGAACGATTCACTTCTTTGATAATTTCCGCTTCAGAAAATTCCTGAAAAGGTTTCATCCAGATTGCACCACCGACATTATTGACCAAAATATCGACTCGTCCGTAGCATGTAATCGCTTTGCTGACGACGGATTCAGCACCTGCAAAAGTTTCTAGATCTGCATGAATGGTGACGCCTTTACCTCCAAACTGCATGATTTCTGCCAGTACTTCTTCGACATAAGCCGAACGATCTGCCATAACCACTTGCGCACCTTCGGCAGCCATTTGTAATGCTACACCACGTCCAATACCTTGAGCGGCACCGGTAACAATCACCACTTTATTTTCAAATCTTTGTCTATTTGACATTTGCTCAGCTCCAAAATCAGACAAATTTAATTGGCTGAGAATTTTTCAAATAAGAAATTTGCAGGTTGAATACCTTCTTGATCTAACCATGTGCGAACAGCTTCAACCATAGGTACAGGACCACAGAGATAAACGTCGACATCACCTTGATTTAACCAGTCATTTTCAATATGACCCGTCACATAACCTTTGCGTTCATGTGTCGATTCTGGATGGGCAACGACTGTTCGAAATTCAAACCACGGCAATTTGTCTTGGAGTTCATTGAGCTTATCTAATGCCACAAGATCAAAGTCATTGGTGACACCAAAAACCAAACGTACAGGCTGAGTTGAACCTTTTTCTTCTAGTACCTGCAACATGGATATAAAAGGAGCAATCCCCGTACCGCCAGCGAGCATAAGTACAGGGCGAACAACATTGCGAAGGTAAAAACTTCCAAACGGACCTGTAAACGTCATTTTATCGCCAGCTTTGGCATTGACACTCAAAAAATCACTCATTTTTCCATTGGGAACATTACGAACCACAAAGCCTGTTAAACGCTGTCCCGGTTTAGAGCTAAAAGAGTAGGAGCGTGTTTCATTGGTTCCTGGGATGGCAACGTTGACATATTGTCCTGCAAGGAAATGAATATCAGGCTGACCTTCATCCAATTGAATATCAAATGTAATGGTTGAATCGGACAGGTTTTCTACTCGTGACAGCGTACCTTGAAAGGCATGAATTTCAGTTTTGCATACTTCAGAAGAGGCTTGAATTTGAAAAACAGCATCCGAATTGGGTCTACATTGACAAGCTAAAATATAGCCTTGCTCAGCTTCTTCAGCTGTTAACGCATCTTCAATATAGCTTTCTTCAGGCATATCAAAAGTACCTGATTCACAAAAAGCACGACAGGTTCCACATGCACCATCACGACAGTCTAAAGGAATATTAATTTTTTGACGGTACGCTGCATCAGATAAAGTTTCACCTTGTGCAACAGATATAAAACGAGTTACGCCATCTTCAAATTGAAGTGCAACATTGTGGTTTGACATGGCTGGTGGTCCTATAAAAATCTTTAAACATTAGATTGCTGTTAGCCCAAATATGCTTGAGCTAGAGCGAATATCAGCTTATGGTGTCAACACAATTAGAGGTGATATATATCAATCACTTGATTGATGTAGTCATTTTTCAACACCACATATTTATTTAAAATCTGGGGTTGAGGACCTGAAAAGTCGATTTCGTAACGTGACATTCCAAAGTAGCTATAACTGGTTTTGTAGCGGAAACTTAAGGTATTCCAATTAAAACGAGCCGTGACTTTAAGCCCGTCAGCAGCAATAACTTCAATATTATTGATATTGTGACTGGTACGTGTATCGGGCATTGTTGCTGAAGAACGTTCAGTTTTGATACGGAAAACACGGTCTTCCAACCCTTGACGATCTGGATAGTAAATCAATGAAATTTCTGATTGCGGGTCTTCTGTAAGGCGATCATCATCATCCCAAGCAGGCATCCAAAATGATGCAGTCGGCGCATAACATGCCAACCATTGATCCCATTGTT
Source organism: Acinetobacter sp. WC-743 (assembly GCF_000335555.1). Taxonomy (NCBI): domain Bacteria; kingdom Pseudomonadati; phylum Pseudomonadota; class Gammaproteobacteria; order Moraxellales; family Moraxellaceae; genus Acinetobacter; species Acinetobacter sp. WC-743. The sequence goes on from NZ_AMFQ01000011.1 coordinate 5,716, forward strand.
CATCATCTAAAAAGCGAGCTTCACGGTAGAGAAATTGAGCAATATTATCTAAAGACACTTGTTCAATAGGTGCTGTTGCATTCATGCGATTTCTCCTTGCATGCACGTTTCTTGTTGAGCAAGTTGTTTTTCTGATTGGATGGCATGTTTCATCACCTCTAACCAGTATTGATGCTGTGCAAGATATAAACCTTCGTCTTCTGTTTTAATGCCACTGAGTTTTGGCTTTAAACCGATTTCATTGGCAGCATCGTCTGGACCTTGGATCCAATGCTTTGAACCTCGACACATATCATTCCATTCCAGTTCAATACCCGCATAACCTGCTTGGCAGGCACGGAACTCTTCGAGGTCGTCAGGAGTCGCCATACCCGATGCATTAAAGAAATCTTCATATTGGCGGATACGACGGGCACGTGCCTCTGGCGCTTCACCTACAGGTGCAATACAGTAAATCGTGACTTCAGTTTTATTGACTGAAATCGGGCGAAGTACACGTATTTGTGATCCGAATTGATCCATAAAATAAACATTCGGGTATAGACATAAATTACGAGAGCGTTCAATCATCCATTTCGACATGGGTGCGCCAAATTTTTCAGTATATTCTTCTGCTTTCGGATAGTTCGGACGATCTTCTGGATTTGCCCATTGGGTCCATAACAGCATGTGACCATGTTCAAAACCATAAGAGCCACCACCTTGTTTACCCCATGCACCTGCACTCATGGCACGGACATTATCGTTTTCCTGTTGCTTTTCTTTTCGTTGTTGAGTCGTTGCGGCATAGTTCCAATGTACTGCAGAGACATGATAACCATCTGCACCATTTTCAGCGGTAAGTTTCCAGTTACCATCATATGTATAAGTCGATGCGCCACGTAAAACCTCTAAACCTTGATCAGACTGATCTACAATCATGTCAATGATTTTGGTTGTTTCACCAAGGAATGAAACCAGACTAGGTACATCAGGGTTTAAACTTCCGAAAAGAAAACCTTTATAGCTTTCAAAACGCGCAACTTTTTTTAGATCATGAGACCCTTCTTGGTTAAAGCAGTCTGAATAACCTGCTTCACTTGGATCTTTCACTTTGAGTAATTTACCTGAGTTGTTAAATGTCCAACCGTGAAAAGGGCAAGTATAGGTCGCCTTATTGCCACGCTTATGACGGCACAACTGAGCGCCACGATGTGAACATGCATTGATCATTGCATTTAATTCACCATTGCGATTTCGTGCAATGATGATAGGTTGGCGACCAATATGGGTGGTGTAGTAATCATTATTGTTGGGGATTTGACTTTCATGTGCTAAATACACCCAATTACCTTCAAAAATATATTTCATTTCAAGATCAAATAGACTTTGATCTGTAAATACTGAGCGATGAAGTTTAAATTCACCTGTTTCAAAGTTATCAACCAAAAGCTCATCAATACGGTCAAGATGGCTGGTGTTTATCACTGGAATACGTGGCATGTTATTTCTCCGGCTTTCCAAATAAGATTACGAACTGAAATGTTGTGATTAAAAGCACTCGGTTCTATGCGTATGATTAAGCGCTTGCGCGTCGACGAATGACTTCAGTCGATGGGGCTTGGTCTTGTGTCTGAATCAGTTGAATATTGAATTCAATCTTTTTAAAGGCTTTGTTTAAACCATAACGGGCAATCTCTGCTTCATCGGTGATGTCTACAGCAGTAGCCACCAGACCTTCACGTGTAGCGAAAGCAAAGTCATCCCAAAGGTATTGATCACCTTCAATATTGAATTGGGTGGTCAGTTTTCGATAACCTGGTGCTGAGACAAAATAATGCACATGTGATGGACGATTGCCATGACGACCCAATTGATTTAAAAGTGCCTGAGTTGTCCCTTGAGGTGGGCATCCATAACCTACAGGCATTGTCGTTTGAGCGACGTATTTGCCATTGGCATCGGTCAAAATGGTGCGACGTAAGTTAAAATCAGCTTGAGATTTGTCAAAAAAAGAATAGGAACCTAAGCGATTGGCATGCCAAATTTCTACTTTAGCATTGGGAATGAGATTGCCGTGATGATCTGTAACTGTACCTTCAATCAATAAGGTATCAATCAGATCAACTTCAGAACCATCATCCATACGGGCGAAACCGATTGATTCTGGTGCGCCAGCAACATAAAGTGGACCTTCGATAGTACGTGGTGTTCCACCCGTAATGCCTGCTTTGGCATCGGCTTCATCAGCACGTAGATCTAAGAAATGCTCAAGTCCTAAACCTGCCGCCAATAGTCCAAGCTCATTGGCTTGACCTGCATCTGTAAAATATTCTAGTCCTTTCCATAGTTCAGTCTGGGAAATATCGAGATCATCGATGGCTTGAAAAAGATCAGCGACTAAGCGAACCACAATTTGTTGAATACGAGGATTAACATTAGCTGTTGCTGTATCAATATTCATTTGCTTGACTAAAGCATCGATTTCTTGACGATTCATACTAAGCTCCTTAAGTATGAGTGGTTTGGCATCGCATGCTGAATAAAATTTGCTTGCAACTTTGCTGCCCACTTTCCATGTTGTTGGCAACAAGACTTCTTGCTTAAACTGGTTTGAAAATTCATTTGGCTAACAGAATGTCATTCTTGGGTTGGCTTTGAATCACTTAAATTTTCAGTCTTGCTTTGCATCTTGCTTTTGATATACCTTAAAAGAATGAATGATCGCTGTCTAAGATCAAATTTGCATTTTTTTATATCTTAAAGGTATGGAGTTTGAGATGGAACTCAGGCATTTACGCTATTTTGTTGCTGTTGTAGAAGAACAGAGTTTTACCAAAGCGGCTGAAAAGCTTTATATTGCTCAACCCCCGTTGAGCAGACAGATTCAAAATCTTGAAAGTGAATTGGGTATCTCACTTTTTGAACGAGGAAGCCGTCCATTAAAAACCACTGAAGCGGGGCAATTTTTTTATCAACACGCCGTTAAACTTTTGTCTAATGCAGAAGAAGTCAAGTCGATGACCAAACGGATTGGTTTGATCGAAAAAACAGTCACCATGGGTTTTGTTGGCTCACTTTTGTACGGTTTGCTCCCTAAAATTGTTTATATGTTTCGACAACAGCAACCTCATTTAAAAATTGAATTGGTTGAAATGAGTACCAAAGATCAAATTCAAGCGCTAAAAGAGGGGCGTATTGATGTTGGATTTGGGCGTCTTAGGATTTCTGATCCCGCAGTTCGACGAGTTTTATTACGAGAAGAACCATTAATGTTGGCTGTTCATATTAGCCATCCTTTGGCTGATTCAAAAGGAACTTATTTTGCAGATATTGAAGATGAGAATTTATTTCTATACCCAAGCCATCCGAAGCCCAACTTTTCAACACAGGTTCGTCATCTTTTCTCTGAACATGGTCTAGATCCTAAAAATCTCAAGGAGGTCCGTGAGATTCAATTGGCTTTGGGGCTAGTTGCAGCAGGAGAAGGCGTATGTGTTGTACCTGAAAGTGCAAAAACCATTCAATTGCCAAATCTAATCTATATCCCCATGTTGGACAGCTCTGCAAAAAGCCCTATCTTTATGGCGATTCGTTGTATGGATGAAAGCGAAGATATTCGATCTTTGTTCGATTGTATTTATCAAGTTTATGATTTGGAAGGTTTTCAATATGATCGTGCAAGCTTTAGCACAATATATTAGAAGCAGTAACACATCATAAATAGTAGGCGTTATGGGCTAAAATTAAGTATGTATAGTCAATCTGTTGAAAAATTCATACAGTAGAATATCATTTCTGTTGATCAATAAAATTAAAGCGATCAATATATTGTTTGATGATATAAAGCTTGCATTGCCACGCTTTAGCTCTAAAGTTTAAATTGTTTTGCGTAGGCTATACTCTACTTTTCAGAGATGAAAAGTAACAAAAATCTTCCGTTGAGCGAGGGGTACATCCTAATACCCCCGCTCAACATGGCGACATCCATGTCGCCTCGTGATAGCAAGACTGTTTATGATTCAAAAGTATAAAATAAAAGAATCATCCAAATCACTTGTATGAATAATCAAGCGGTTTGACTATAGATTTATTGCCATGAAACAAGCATGAGATCAGATACCTTATTTAAAAGCTCATCATGCAGACTGACAATTGGGTTTCTTTATTTATATTATTTTAATCACATGCATCGTCAAAAATATAATGGCAATGATTAAGGGTATTTAATTCTTTTAATTATAACATCCAATGTGGTTGATATATTACGTGAAAAGTAATGTATTTAAAAATCAGAATAAGTAGTTTGCTTTGCTTAATAAATCTAGAAACAGCCATTTAAAAGTTAAAATAAAAAATAAATGAGCAAAAATATAAGGCTGAATTATTTTATTCAAGCTTTTTAATCTATTGTTTATTCAAATAAAAATATTAAACCGACTTTTTAGGTATGGATATATATGTAATCGGTTTTGGACAAAAAATAGCGCTTACTCCATTGTCTGAGAAAACTTAGATGACGTTTCTCAGCAGGAGGCTGAATATGCAATTAAATATCAATCGGATTGTCGATGATGCAAAATTTACTCCATTCCATTGGGGAGTTTTATTGTGGTGTTTATCTATCATTATTTTTGACGGTTATGATTTAGTCATTTATGGCGTAGCTTTACCATTGTTGATGCAAGAGTGGGGGCTTACCGCTGTTCAAGCGGGAATGCTTGCCAGTACAGCACTATTTGGCATGATGTTTGGTGCGATGAGTTTTGGGACTTTGTCGGATAAATTAGGTCGTAAAAAAACCATTATGATTTGTGTGGCGATTTTCAGTGGATTTACTTTTTTAGGTGCTTTTGCATCAACACCAATTGAATTTGGGATTTTACGATTCTTAGCAGGTCTTGGAATTGGTGGGGTGATGCCAAATGTGGTGGCATTGATGACTGAATATGCACCTAAACGTATTCGCAGCACATTGGTTGCAGTGATGTTTAGTGGATATGCGATTGGTGGCATGGCTTCAGCATTATTGGGTGCGTGGTTGGTGGTTGATTATGGCTGGAAAATTATGTTCTACATCGCCATCATTCCTTTTTTAGCGCTCCCTTTGATTTGGAAATTTTTACCTGAGTCTTTGATGTATTTGACTCAACAAAAAAAAACTGACCAAGTCCGTGAGATTGTGCAAAAAATTGCCCCGCAACAAGATTTAACAGCATCCACTCAGTTTGTGCTAAATGAAGTCACTGCTGAGGATCAAGCACCATTACGTGCGCTATTTCAACAAGGACGTACTTTTAGCACCTTCATGTTTTGGATTGCATTTTTCATGTGTTTATTGATGGTTTATGCATTGGGCAGTTGGTTACCAAAGCTGATGATTCAGGCAGGTTATTCATTGGGTGCAAGTATGATTTTCTTATTTGCACTCAATATTGGCGGAATGGTCGGTGCAATTGGTGGTGGTGCATTGGCAGATAAATTTCACATTAAACCTGTATTAACGATCATGTTTGCTGTTGGTGCTATGGCACTCATTTTGCTCGGTTTTAAAAGCCCACAGGCTGTACTTTATACACTTATTGCGATAGCAGGTGCAGCAACAATCGGCTCGCAAATCTTACTTTATACCTTTGTTGCTCAATTTTATCCTGCGGCTGTTCGTTCCACAGGTATGGGATGGGCGTCTGGTATTGGACGTATCGGTGCAATTGTAGGTCCAGTCCTCACTGGCGCACTGCTCACGTTTGAACTTCCTCATCAAATGAATTTTCTTGTGATTGCAATTCCAGGTGTGATTGCTGCAATTGCAATATTTTTAGTCAACTTAAAGGCTTCTGTCGAAAAAAATACAGTGCTTTCAGCAACGTCACCGCAACAAAATATTGTTGGCAATACTACAAATTAATCGATTTTTCAGCCTGAATCACGGAGATTAAGGCTGGTTCAAAATAATCAATCGTAGAGAATAGGATGCTTTCTACAATGAAAAAATTTAACTACAACGTCATTTTAGTTTCAATCGGTTTATTTAGTCTAAATATGGCTCATGCAGATTCACTTTCTGAAGTTGAACAATTAAGGAGTGAAGTCAAACAGTTGCGTGAAATGATTGAGCAGCATCAGAAACAGCAAAATCAAGCTATTCAACTGATACAAAATCAGCCACAGGCTAATCCGATAACAGCGACAAATTCATCAACATCATCCTGGTTAATACGTTCTAAAGCAGGCGCTGAAATGAGTCTATACGGCAATGTCCGTGCAGACTTGTTATATCAGTCAGAAGGAGGAAGTGCTGAGCGGCTTTATAATCAAATCAATACCGTTCCACTGAAAGGTAATAACGAAAGTAGTGATGTACTAAAATCAACCCTAGCAGCAACGCGCATAGGCTTAGATTTTAAAACCGCAGATCAGGATATAAATGCGAAAATAGAGGTTGATTTCTTGGGAGCAAATGATGCATTGAGGATTCGACATGCCTATTTTAATTATGGTTCATGGTTGGTTGGTCAAACTTGGTCAAATTTCGCAGTTCCAGATTATATGCCAGAAACGATTGATGCTTTGGGCTATGTTGGCGGGGCAGTAAAGCGTGATGCACAAGTCCGTTATACGCATAAATTTAATGCAGAAACTCAACTTGTCAGTGCTGTGGAGGATTCAAAAGATGCACTATCCAGTATGCGCTTGCCAGTATTTTCTACACGCCTGAATCATAGCTTTGCAGATCGTGCGGGGACTATGAGTTTAAGGGCAATGATGAGTCAAAAGCGGACTACAACCGATGATGAATTGGCATGGGGTGTGGGTGTCGGGGCAAAATATGAACTGAGTACAAAGACCACATTAAAAGCAGATTATTATCATGTGAAAGGAGACTCTAGTTTGGTGTCATGGACCAATGCTGGTTTTTCTGTGGATGCCAACAAAAAAATCATGGCATTAAATGAATTTGACTCTATCACTCTGGGTGTGACCCAACAGTTTAATCCACAATGGCGTTCGACTTTGGGCTATGGTTATATGAAAGCAGATGAAAATCAGAAATATATTCAATATTTGAGTGATCCGACAAAAGCCAATAAGCATGTATGGCAGGCTTGGGCAAATGTATTTTATAGCCCAAAAAAACCATTAAGCTTTGGATTGGAATATGTCTATGGTGAGCGTAAGGCTTTTGCTGCTGGTGCAAATGGACAAGATACAGGCGAAGATAATCGTTTTAATGCAGTGGCAATGTATAATTTTTAAAGCAAGATTTTAAAGACTGAGTTTTAAAATCCTCGTTTAATTGGCTTTAAACGAGGATTTTTTTATAAATATCGCTTATGCAGACTGTTTTAGAAAAGAGCGAATTTCTTGACTAAACTTGACAGGTTCAGTGATAAGAGGAGTATGTCCGGACCGTTTAAATATAATATTTTTGGCATTGATCAAACTATTGGAAACTTGCATTTGTCCTTCAGCTGGATACAGTGAAGACTTTTCACCAATAAAGAAGGTCGTAGGGCAAGCCAATTGAGCAATGGCATCACGATAATCTTCATCATGATTGAGATAATTGTCGATATACCACGTTAAATAGTCCATGCGGCGGATAGGCAATAAGTGTTTTTGGAGTTGTGGATGTTTTAAGGCTAAATTAAACATAAATGGACTTAATTTATTACTGCCTTGAATCTTAATGAAATTCAACCAAATTTGAATCAGTTCTGTTCTTGGCTCAATCGGCAATTCATCGACAAAACGATACTGAGAATACTGATGTAAAAAGTCAGAAAAATCTTTGAGTAAGCGCTTTATTTTAAAATATTTTTTGCCAAATAAGCCAAACTCCCAAGTATCGTCTGTTGGAATTTTAGGGGTTTGATCGATATGTAAATAAGCTTTTAATTTGCCAGCTAAATTCCCATACTGCATACCATGCATGGCTGTGGTTGCGCCCATGGAATAACCCATGAGAATAAAATTATCTAAATTCAGTTGATCAATTAAGCTGTCAAGGTCACGCCAGTGATTTGATATTGCATCTATATCTTGTGGTATATTACACGTCTTCGAGCCACCAAAACCACGCCAGTCGGGGATATAAAATTTGTATTGTTTAATATTGGGTAATAAAAAGGGTAACCACTGCCAGCTATGCATGCCTAAACCAGACAAAACAACAACAGGTTCGCCTTGACCAATTTCACGGACAAATAATTTCTCGCCATCAGGCATTGTATAGTGTGGCATGCATATTCCTACGGATTGTCTTTATTCTCAAATGCTTTTAGTCGTGGAATCACTTCATTGAGCCAGTTGATCCAGCCATTTTCCAAGTCTATTCCCAATTGTAAAATCATTTTATGGATATATAAAGTACGATCAAGTGTCTCTGTGTGTTCAAAATCTTTGGAAAAAATTTGAAGATAGAGTTTTAAATTTTCTTGATGCAATTTTAAATGACGTTCTAATTCAGGTAAAACAGTATTTCCACCAAATTGTGCTTCAGCACGTAAGCGCACCATAAGCTCTTCACGAAGTTGAGCAGGCTGTCCTTGCTTAACCATCCAGTCAGCCAACTCGACACGCCCAAGTTGTTCAACCTGATAGGTTTTTTTACGACCTTGATCCGCCTGATCTTCTAAAGTCGAAATCCAGCCTTTTTTTTGCATGCCGTTGAGTTCACGGTATATTTGCTGATGGGTCGCATTCCAAAAGAATCCCATGGATCGGTCAAAGCGTCGAGCCAACTCAAAACCTGTGCTTGGTTTTTCGATCAGACTGGTCAATAAAACATGGGCTAATGACATTGTGTAATATTAGGTCAATAAAATGAATATAAAGTCATTATGCAACATGTTGCATAAAAATCAAATCTCGATTATAAATACCCAAACTATGCAACTTGTTGCATTAAAAAATATTAGACTTTTTCATCAGATTGATAGCTAGCGAATGCACGCCAAGGAGTTTACATGTCTAATTATCCGCATCTACTTGCGCCTTTAGATTTAGGCTTTACCACATTAAAGAATAGAGTGTTGATGGGTTCTATGCACGTTGGACTGGAAGAAGTTCAAGGTGGATATGAGCGTATGGCTGCATTTTATGCAGAACGTGCTGCAGGTGGTGTAGGACTGATTGTTACAGGTGGTATTTCACCCAATGATCATGGTGTAACATTTTTTGGTGGTTCAAAATTAGATCATTTAGAAGAAGCAGAAAAACATAAAGTCATTACTCAAGCAGTTCATGATGCTGGAGGTAAAATTGCACTACAAATTTTACATACTGGACGTTATTCTTATCAGCCTGAAAACGTTGCACCTTCAGCGATTCAAGCGCCAATTAATCCAACCAAGCCACATGCACTAACGTCAGCAGAAGTTCATCAAACGATTGCAGACTTTGCCAATTGTGCCCGATTGTCACAAATTGCAGGCTATGACGGTGTAGAAATTATGGGATCAGAAGGTTATCTGATCAACGAGTTTATTGCTGCAAGAACTAATCACCGTGATGATGAGTGGGGTGGCAGTTATGAAAACCGTATCCGTTTTCCAATTGAAATCGTAAGAAGAACACGCCAAGAGGTAGGTGAAAACTTTATTATTATTTATCGCTTGTCTATGTTGGACTTGGTTGAAGGTGGTTCTACGCTCGAAGAAGTCATTCACTTGGCGAAAGAAATTGAAAAAGCTGGTGCAACGATTATCAATACTGGAATCGGTTGGCATGAAGCACGAATCCCGACGATTGCGACCAAAGTACCTCGTGCAGCGTTTACTTGGGTGACTAAAAAATTAAAAGGTTCTGTTAAAGTACCTTTAATCACATCGAACCGTATCAATACCCCAGAAATGGCAGAGCATGTCTTGGCTCAAGGCGATGCTGATATGATTTCTATGGCGCGTCCGATGCTTGCAGATTCTCATTTTGTGCAAAAGGCTGAACAAGGTCGTGCAGATGAAATTAATACTTGCATTGGTTGTAATCAGGCGTGCCTAGATCATATTTTTTCCATGAAAATTGCTACATGTTTAGTCAATCCACGTGCTTGCTATGAAACTGAACTGATTTTTAAACAATCCGATGTTATTAAAAATATCGCCGTGATTGGTGCAGGACCTGCTGGTTTAAGCTTTGCAACGTATGCCGCAGATCGTGGACATAAAGTTACCGTTTTTGAAGCATCTAATCAGATTGGTGGTCAGTTCAACATTGCCAAAACCATTCCAGGTAAAGAAGAGTTCTATGAAACCTTACGTTATTTCAAACGTAAAATTGAATTACAACCCAACATTAAACTGGTACTCAACCATACTGCGACATATGAAGAATTGAATGCTGCAAAGTTTGATGAAATTGTTGTGGCTACAGGTGTGACACCACGCCATCTAAATATTGAAGGCATTGATCATCCGAAAGTATTGTCCTATATCGAGGTTTTACGTGATCGTAAGCCTGTTGGCAAAAAAGTCGCAATCATCGGCGCAGGCGGTATTGGCTTTGATACCGCTGAGTACCTTTCACATGAAGGTGAGAGTGGCAGTTTAAATCCTCAGAAATTCTATGATGAATGGGGGATTGACACATCTTATGCGCATGTTGGTGGGTTAAAGCAGCCAGAAGTTGAGCAATCGCCTCGTGAAATCTATTTACTGCAACGTAAAACCAATTCTGTGGGTGCAGGTTTAGGTAAGACAACTGGATGGATTCATCGTACAGGTCTTAAACATCGTCATGTCAATATGATCCCAGGTGCAACTTATGACAAGATCGATGATCAAGGCTTGCATATTACCGTTGGTGACAAGGTCATGATTTTAGATGTTGATCATGTGGTGATTTGTGCTGGACAAGAGCCATTTACTGCGATGTTTGATCAACTTCAAGCGGAAGGAAAATCAGTTCATTTAATTGGTGGCGCGAAGGAAGCGGGAGAATTGGACGCTAAACGTGCGATTCGTCAAGGCGCAGAATTAGCAGCAGTGATTTAATCCAATTTAAAAACTTAATCAAAATCCTCTCTTTGTTGAATTGTCTTTAAGATTTTTATTAGGGAGGATTCTATTCAGGATGGAAGAAATGAGTTTTACACAAAGCAAATCTACAATACAAAAATGGCATCAGATGCTAGAAAACCGTGATATGAGTATTTTAAATGAACTGCTTGCGGATGATGTGGTTTTTCGCTCGCCAGTGGCTTATCACCCATATGAAGGGAAGCAAGTTGTTTTTTTTATTTTAAGCAATGTGATCCAAATTTTTGAAAATTTTACCTATCATCGAGAGTTTTATACAGGCGATGAGCAGAGTGTAGTGTTAGAGTTTTCAGCCAACGTCGCTGATAAAAAGTTAAAAGGGATTGATATGATTCGTTTTAATGAGGCTGGAAAAATTGTAGATTTTGAAGTGATGATTCGCCCGAAAAGTGGATTGGAAGCTTTGGCTGCCCAAATGGGGCAACGAATGGCTGCCTTTATACCCAAAGCATAATGGTATAAATAAATAGTGGGAGCGTTGACCCCCATATTTAAAGTATGATTATCATAAATAAAAAGTTGAGGTGGAAAATGTCTGTACTCCATAAGTTTACCGAGATTACCCAAAGTTTATTAGATCAAGTGACTGGCGCTGAATTGCCAAAGTTGTATTTTAATCAGCAAGGTGCAATGTCTGAGATCTTAGATAAACTACCTCAATTACAAGACAAATATCGTCCTACACCGTGGTTGACCAATACACACGCACATCTTTTATATTTTGATTTAATTAAAAAAAAGACAGTTAAGTTGCAATATGATCGGATTGATCAAATCACTATGCAAGATGGAGGCATTACTGCTATTGCATGGTATGGTTATGATCTACCTGAAGAGACACCGACCATTGTGATCATGCATACCATTACTGGAACGCCAGAAAGTATGCGTGAATTAGTTAAAGATTTACATGAGTATACGGGTTGGCGTATTGCACTATGTTTACGTCGTGGGCATGCAGGTTTGCCAATGCCTGTTCCATTGATGTCAATTTTTGGTTCAACATCCGATCTAAAAGAGCAATTGAGCTATATACAGGATTTATTTTCACAGACTGAATTGTTTGCGGTGGGATCATCTGCAGGTACTGGATTATTGGTACGCTATTTGGGTGAGCAAGGTCTAGACACACCATTTAAAGCAGCATTTGCAATGTGCCCAGGCTACGATACTGAAATTGGTTTTGAAAATGTACATCCTTTTTATACCAAGGTGATGACCAAAAAATTGTTTAAAGCATTTATCACGCCTTATACACAAACGTGGACACCAGTACATTCAGTACAAAATGTATTGAGAACCAAAACATTACAAGAGTTTCAAACTGAATATTTTGAAATGGCTGGTTTTTCAGATTATGAAAGTTATTCAAAAGCCACCAATCCTATTTATGTTTTTGAAAATGTTAAAATTCCACTGATGATTCTGAATGCAGAAGATGACCCGGTGTGCTCAATTAAAAACTTGGAACCTTATAAGGAAACCATTCAGAATATGGATAACGTGGTGGTGGTGACGACCAAAAAGGGCAGTCATTGTGGTTTTTATGAGGGCTTGAATACCAAATCTTGGGCTTCACGTTTAATGGCGGACTTTCTAAAACAGTATTCAGTATAGTCAATCTGTTGAAAAAACCATACTGTAAAATATCGTTTCTCTTAATCACTAAAATGAATGTGATCAATATATTGTTTGATGATCTAAAGCTTGCACTGCCACGTTTTACATCTAAAGTTTAAATTTTTTTTGCGCATGCGATGACTCACTTTTCAGACATGAAAAGTGACAAAAAACTTTCGTCTAATAGGGTTCTTGCGCTACAAACAAAGCAGTGCTTTGTTTTTGCTCATATACCCCCGCTCAACATGGCGACATCCATGTCGCCTCACGATAGCACGACCACCTATGATTCAAAAGGGCAAAATAAATGAATCATTAAAATCTTATAAAAAGAATAAATTTTATTTAATATCAGTAGTATATAAATATTACTTGTGTGAATAATTAGGCGGTTTTACTATATCTTAGTATTATATTTGTTATGAAGATTATAAGTAGCAAAAAAAACCAGTCATGAATGACTGGTTTTTTTTGCTTAAAAACTATTTCTTTGTTGAAAAATAAGCTTTTAGTTTTTCAATGCAGGTGTAGCTGCAGCGATTGCAGCAGCAACTGCGTCATCTTCAGATTGAGCAGTGCCAGAGTTTGCTTTCGGAGCAGTCTGGGTCTTTGGTGCAGTTTGAGCTGTTTCAGTCTTCACTGACTCTGCTTTTGCAGGTTTAGCTTCTGTTGCAGCAGGTTTGTTTTCAGCAGCCTGTGTTGTTGCAAGCGCTTCATGCGTTGGTTCACGACGAATTTCTGTTGTTGTATTCGCTGTTTCAGTACGTTCAACTTCTACATGCGCAGGAATTTCGACTTGTTGAGTATTTTGTTCAGCACTCGGTAAGCTTTCAAATTGAGCTGGTTCAGATGCCGCTGTTTGAGCAGTTTCAACTTTCTCTTGCTCAGTCTCTTTCGGCTCTTCTTTTTTTACACAAGCAGATACAAGTAGTGCTGTCGCAATTGCGCCACAAATTAAAAATTTCTTATTCATAATTACTCAAAACAAAACAGATTAAAGAGATGTTAACTAGTATAACAGCAAAATGATATTTAAAAATCACCTTATCAAGTGCTAAATTTTTATTGGAAATGCTGATAGAATAGCCAATTGTTTATTGTTCTATGAATTGATGTGAATTGACTTTGCTTTCTTGGTACAAGGTAAAGTAAAATCGCACAACATTGTAGGCCAATTTAGGCTCCATTGTACGAGAAACTTGATGACCCATTTTATATTCGTCACTGGTGGTGTTGTATCATCACTAGGTAAAGGTATTTCAGCTGCTTCAGTTGCTGCACTTTTAGAAGCCCGTGGTTTAAAAGTAACCATGGTCAAAATGGATCCATACATTAATGTCGATCCTGGGACGATGAGCCCATTCCAGCACGGTGAAGTATTTGTCACAGAAGATGGTGCTGAAACTGATTTAGATTTGGGTTATTACGAACGTTTCTTACGTCGTGCCAAAATGACCAAATTGAATAACTTTACGTCTGGTCGTGTATATCAAGATGTTTTGAATAAAGAACGTCGTGGTGATTATCTCGGTGGTACAGTCCAAGTTATTCCTCATATTACGGATAATATTAAAGAGCGTGTACTTCGTGCAGGCGAAGGTTATGACGTTGCTATCGTTGAAATCGGTGGTACAGTCGGTGACATTGAATCCCTCCCATTCATGGAATCTGTACGTCAGTTGATGGTTGAGCTTGGTCATAAACGTACCATGTTAATGCATTTGACTTTATTACCTTATATCAAGTCTGCTGCTGAACTTAAAACTAAGCCAACTCAACATTCAGTGAAAGAGTTATTGTCGATTGGTATTCAGCCTGACATTTTGATTTGTCGTACTGAGCATGATGTTGATGCCGATACCACACGTAAAATTGCACTCTTTACCAATGTTGAAGCGCGTGCGGTTGTGGTCTGTAAAGATGCACGTTCGATTTATCAAATTCCACGTACATTCTACGAACAAAATGTTGATGATTTAATCTGTGAACGTTTTGGTTATATCAACTTGCCAGAAGCAGATCTTGCAGACTGGGATCACGTTGTAGAAGCTTTACTTAATCCTGAATACACCATCCGTGTTGCAATGGTCGGTAAATACGTTGAATTGCCAGATGCTTATAAATCTGTCAATGAAGCACTTTTACATGCTGGTATTCAAAATCGCGTTAAAGTTCAAATTGATTATATCAATGCAGAAGAATTGGAAAGCCAAAATCCTGCTGAAATCTTAAAAGATGTCGATGCGATCTTGGTACCTGGTGGCTTTGGTGAGCGTGGTACTGAAGGCAAAATGCAAGCCATTCAATACGCACGTGAAAACAAAGTACCATTTTTGGGTATTTGCTTGGGTATGCAATTGGCTGTGATTGAGTTTGCTCGTCATGTTGCAGGTATGCCAGAAGCAACGTCTACAGAATTTAATCGTTCAACAAAATTCCCATTGATTGGTTTAATCACTGAATGGTTAGACGAACGTGGTGAAATTCAGCATCGTAGCACTGAGTCAAATCTGGGTGGAACAATGCGTTTAGGTGCACAAACATCCGAGTTGGTTGAAGGCACTAAAACACGTGAAGTGTATGCGAAAGCAGAAATTACTGAACGCCATCGCCATCGCTATGAAATGAACGATCGTTTCATTCCTGCAATTGAACAAGCAGGTATGAAAATTTCAGGCTATTCAACTGCGCAACATCTTGTTGAAACAGTAGAAATTCCTGACCATCCTTGGTTTATTGCTGTACAATTCCATCCAGAATTTACAAGTTCACCACGTGATGGGCATCCATTATTTGCTAGTTTTATCGATGCCGCAAAAAAGCAGCACCAAAACAGTAAGTAAGTGTGTAAAACAAACTAGGAAGTTTAAATGTCACAATTAAAACCACAAGAAATTGTACGTTTAGGCGATATACAAATGGCAAATCACTTGCCATTTGTACTATTCGGCGGAATGAACGTACTTGAGTCGAAAGACTTGGCTTTTGAAATTGCAGAGACTTATGTCGATATTTGTACCCGCTTAAATATCCCTTATGTATTTAAAGCCAGTTTTGATAAAGCCAATCGCTCAAGCTTACATTCATTCCGTGGTCCAGGTTTGGAAAAGGGAATTGAATGGTTAGCCGACATTAAAAAACATTTTAATGTGCCGATTATTACAGATGTTCACGAACCTTACCAAGCTGCACCTGTCGCTGAAGTGGCAGATATCATTCAGCTTCCTGCATTTTTGAGTCGTCAGACAGATTTGGTTGAAGCAATGGCGAAAACACAAGCCATTATCAATATCAAAAAAGCACAATTCCTTTCTCCGCGTGAAATGAGCCATATTCTCAATAAGTGTTTAGAAGCTGGTAATGACAAACTCATTCTGTGTGAGCGTGGTACATCATTTGGCTACAATAACTTGGTTGTTGATATGCTTGGTTTTGATACCATGAAAGAAATGAATGTTCCTGTATTTTTTGATGTCACCCATGCCTTACAAACACCAGGCGGTCGTGCAGATTCAGCGGGTGGACGCCGTGCGCAAATCACTACATTGGCGCGAGCAGGTATGGCAACAGGTTTGGCTGGGTTGTTCTTAGAAGCACATCCAGATCCTGAAAAAGCAAAATGTGATGGACCTTGTGCATTGCGTATGTCTCAACTTGAGCCATTCTTAGCACAATTAAAAGAATTGGATACCTTAGTTAAAGGTTTCAAAAAGTTAGATACTCATTGATGCCCTTAAACAGCATCTTATTTTTAATCAACTGAGGAATTATTCATGAGCCAAATCGTTGACATTCGTGCACGTGAAATTTTGGACTCTCGTGGTAACCCAACCATCGAAGCAGACGTAATCCTAGACTCTGGCGTTGTTGGCCGTGCATGTGCACCATCTGGTGCTTCAACTGGTTCTCGTGAAGCTTTAGAACTTCGTGACGGTGACAAATCACGTTACTTAGGTAAAGGTGTTCGCACTGCAGTTCAAAACGTAAATGGTCAAATCAAAGACTTATTAAAAGGTCAAAACGTATTTGAACAAAAAGCGCTTGATGACAAAATGATTGCGCTTGATGGCACTGAAAATAAAGAAAAATTAGGTGCAAACGCAACTTTGGCTGTATCTTTAGCTGCTGCACGTGCTGCTGCAACTGAGAAAAAAACTGAATTGTTCCAATACATCGCAGACTTACGTGGTCAAACAACTTTGACTATGCCAGTTCCAATGATGAATATTTTGAACGGTGGTGCTCATGCAGATAACACTGTTGATATCCAAGAGTTCATGATTGAGCCTGTAGGCTTCACTTCATTTGCTGAATCTTTGCGTGCTGGTGCGGAAATTTTCCATGCTTTGAAATCTGTATTGAAAAAGCAAGGTTTAAACACTGCGGTGGGTGACGAAGGTGGTTTTGCACCAAACTTACGTTCAAACGAAGAAGCGATTACAGTTATTCTTTCTGCTATTGAAACCACAGGTTATAAAGCGGGTTCTGAAATCATGTTAGCGCTTGACTGTGCATCTTCTGAATTCTACAAGAATGGTCAATACATTCTTGCTGGTGAAGGCAACAAAGCATTTACAAGCAACCAGTTTGCTGACTACTTAGCTGGTCTTGTAAAACAATATCCAATTATCTCAATCGAAGATGGTTTAGATGAATCTGATTGGGAAGGTTGGAGTTATTTGACTTCTATTCTTGGTGATAAAATCCAATTGGTCGGTGACGATTTGTTTGTAACTAATCCTAAGATTTTACAACGCGGTATTGATGAGAAAGTTGGTAACTCGATCTTAATCAAATACAACCAAATTGGTACATTGTCAGAAACTTTAGATGCGATCTATCTTGCTAAAGCGAATGGTTATAGCACAGTTATTTCACATCGTTCTGGTGAAACTGAAGATTCTACAATTGCTGACTTGGCTGTAGGTACTGCTGCTGGTCAAATCAAGACAGGTTCACTTTGCCGTTCTGACCGTGTTGCAAAATATAACCAATTACTTCGTATTGAAGAGTTGACTCATGCAGCTTATCGCGGTAAAGCTGAATTCAAAGGTCTGAATTAATCTCTTTGAAATGTTAGAAGTCTTTAAAACTACTTCAAGTAAAGTGATTGCAATACTGGCGATTTTAATCGTTGCAGTATTGCAATATCGCTTCTGGTTTGGTGAGGGAGGTCATTTTCCTCACCAAGCTTTAGTACAGCAAATTGAACAGCAAGCTGAAGTCAATGCTGATCTAAAAGAACGCAACCGTATCCTCGCTGCTGAAGTGTATGATTTGAAAAATGGTTCTGAGGCCATAGAAGAACATGCACGTTTAGATCTCGGTCTAGTGAAGCCACATGAAACATTTGTACAAATGAGTACGATTAGTACCCATTATAAACAGATTTACACAGATCCAAATGTAGACTTAAGAACCAATGAAGACGATAACGAACCTGTACCAGACCAACCGTAAAATTTGGGCAATTGTCCCGGCTGCTGGCTCAGGTCGTCGTTTTTCAAAAACAGAACTTAAGCAATATCAAATTATTCAAAATAAAACAGTCTTAGCGCATACCATCGACCGTTTAAATGAATTGCCACTTGCGGGTTATGTACTTGCAATTGGTGAGCAAGATCATTATGCCCAGACATTGGCTCTAAAAAATAAACATTTAAGTCATTTTTGTTTAGGTGGCAATGAACGTGTTGACTCCGTGCTAAATGCATTAAGCTATCTCGAACAATTTGCCCAACCTGATGATTTTGTCTTTGTACATGATGCTGCACGTCCATGTGTAACACGTGAGTGTCTTGTCAATCTACTTAATAGAGCAATCAACTTAAATAGCAATGCGATTCTTGCAATCCCTGTAAGAGATACCTTAAAGCGTGTTGATCAGCAACATAATATTGTTAAAACAGTGAATCGTGATCAATTGTGGCAAGCACAAACGCCTCAAATTTCAACATTTTCAATTTTAAAAACAGCCATTGAAACAGCGCTTAACGATGGAGTCATGATTACAGATGAAGCGAGTGCTTTAGAACATAGTAATCACACTGTCCAAGTCGTGATGGGACGTTCAGATAATATTAAAATCACTTATCCTGACGATTTAGAGTTGGCAAAGTTAATTTTACAATCACAAATAATGCATTAAAAAACTGAGAAATTAAAAATAATTCTCAAAGGATAGATGTTCTCCTTGAATATTTATCTCTATAATTTGGCTAGATTAAGCTAGGTTTAAGATTTGCATTTATGACACCATCGCCCCAGTATAAGTTTTTACGTCAGTCCGTTCGAGATGGTTTAAGTATTAATCAGAAGATGTCGAGATGGGATAAATTGCATCTTGACCCATGGTTATTGGGCTTATTAATCATCAATGCTGTTCTTGGTTTGTTGATGGTTTATAGTGCTTCTTCGGAAGACATGACTATGGTGATTCGTCAAGCTGTCAGCTTTGGTGTGGGTTTTGTTTTATTGTTTGTCTGTGCACAGATTCCACCCAAAGTTTATCAAGCGATTAGCCCATGGTTCTATCTATTTGCCATTCTATTACTGATTTTGGTCTTACTGATTGGTGACGTACGCTTAGGTGCAAAACGTTGGTTAACCATACCCGGTATTGGCAGTATGCAACCCAGTGAGTTTATGAAGTTTGCAATGCCTTTAATGATGGCATGGTATTTTGCACGAAATCCTTTACCTCCCAAGTTTAGACATATTGTGGTGGCTTTGATGATTATGGTAGTGCCATTTGTATTGGCACTACTGCAGCCAGACTTGGCGATAGGTATTGTGATTGGTGGGGTTTTCGCCTTATTTCTCAGTGGCATGTCATGGACTTTAATTATTGGTACACTGGCTGCATTAGCAATGGCTTTTCCATTAATTTGGACATTTGTCTTGCAAGCATATCAAAAGAAACGAATTATGACTTTGTTTGATCCTGAGTCTGATGCACTGGGAGCTGGTTGGAATATTATTCAGTCTAAAATTGCAATTGGTTCGGGGGGCATGACAGGACGCGGATTCTTGGAAGGGACACAGTCTCAATTAGGCTACTTACCAGAACACCATACCGATTTTATCATGTCGACATATGCAGAAGAATTTGGCTTTATTGGAGTATTTTTCTTATTTGCCTTGTATACCGCGATGATTTTTAGATGCATGATCATTAGCTTAAATAGCTTTCATAATTATGGACGTCTTTTAGCTGGAACCATTGGCTTATCCTTATTCTTCTATGTTTTTGTAAACTCTGGCATGGTGAGTGGAATTTTGCCTGTAACAGGCGATCCTTTACCTTTGATGAGTTATGGCGGTTCAGCCGTGATTGCTTTGTTGGCAAGTTTTGGGATTGTGATGTCCATTCATACCCATCGATGATTTTATCCTTAAGCTGATGATGACAAAGCTCGCTGAATCTTTATAGATGAAGCGAGCTTTTTTAAATTAAGCGATATGATCAGCCATAATTATCTACTTTATGGTTAGACTGGCTGAATGAATATTCATACAGATAATTCATTTTAATTGAGTTTTTCAATAGATTATCGCTATATAGACTATTCAATTTAGATGTGTATAAGAAGCGTAAAGGGGTAAAATATATTCTATAATCATTATCAGTGAATATTCGTGCTTTCTGAGCTGAGCAAGACTTCTATCACAATATTATATGCTGAAAGCAATATACCTTGTTATATATTCTACGAAAAAAATGATTATTTTAAGATAAAAAACTAAACAATTCAGCAGTATAAACCATAGTGACAGTTCCATACGAAATCTGTGTTGCCAAATTCTTTCTAAGTGCTACATTAAAAGAGTGGCAAAAATTCAGATTAGAATAGATAACTTTTTATTATAAGACGATAAATTCGTATAAGGTCGGTTCAGTATGCATATCATCATCATGGGCGCAGGTGTTATTGGTACAACATCGGCATATTATCTCAAACAAGCAGGTCATGAGGTCACTGTAATTGACCGTCAACCGAATGTAGCACTTGAAACAAGTTTTGCGAATGCAGGTCAAATTTCTCCAGGTTATGCCTCTCCTTGGGCTGCTCCAGGGATTCCTTTAAAAGCATTTAAATGGATGTTTCAACCTCATTCGCCGCTCGCCATTAAACTAACTGGAGATATGTATCAGTATCAGTGGATGGTACAAATGTTAGCTGAATGTAATATCAATCGCTATCAAATCAACAAAGAGCGAATGGTGAGAATTTCAGAATATAGCCGTGATTGCTTAGATGAACTGCGTGCAGAAACCCAAATTCATTTTGATGAACGTCAGCTTGGGACATTGCAACTGTTTCGTAAGCAGCAGCAATTAGATGTGGCAGGCAAAGACACGGAAGTATTAAAGCATGAAGGTGTGCCATTTGAATTATTAGATAAAGCTGGTGTGATCAAAGCAGAACCTGCATTGGCGCATGCGACTGTTGATTTTGTTGGTGGTTTGCGCTTGCCTAATGATCAAACAGGGGATTGCCAAAAATTTACCACTGAATTAGCAGAACTCGCTGCGCAGCAAGGTGTAAATTTTCTTTTTAATACAGTGATTGAAACAATTGAAAAAGATTCAGATCGAATTACAGCCATTAAACTCAAAGATGGCAGTACATTGAAAGGTGATGTCTATGTAATGGCATTGGGCAGTTATAGTCATGAGATGTTAAAACAACTTAATATTGATGCGCCCGTATATCCTTTAAAAGGTTATTCGATCACTACAAAGATTATTGATCCAGCATTATCACCAATCTCCACGATCTTAGATGAGTCTTATAAAATTGCTTTAACACGTTTTGATGACCGTATTCGAGTTGGAGGAATGGCTGAAATTAATGGTTTTGATCGCTCTTTAAAAGCAAGCCGTGAAGATACCTTGCTGATGGTACTCCAGCAATTATTTCCAAATGCCAGTGATATTACGGATGCACATTTTTGGACGGGTTTAAGACCTGCAACGCCTGATGGTACGCCGATTGTTGGTAAAACCAAGTATCAAAACCTATATACCAATACTGGACATGGCACATTGGGTTGGACCATGTCTTGCGGTTCAGCAAAACTACTCTCCGATATTATTTCAGGAACAACACCACAAATTGAATACGATGATTTGAACGTGTTTCGATATGATGCAGTAAATAATTAATTACATTTAAGAAAGAATCAATGAGCCAACATATTTTGGTGCACGAAATCACTTTCAGCAATGAGCATTTTTGGCATTGGTTTATTGCATTATTACGTGGTTTTGATGAAGAAAAAGAATTGAATTTGGATGAGGCGATTGAGGAGAAGACAGGAATAGATCTTTATAGCAAAGAGCTTGAAGCATGGTATAGGTCTTTTTTACCTGAACATACTGATCGGGAAATGCGGTATTATCATTTAGCAATTCATTCTAAACTCTACATTGATATTCAATTTACACCAGAGGAAATTCGTTATTTTCTCAATGATCTGTATATCGGCAATATTGGCGGGCATTTTGAAGCATGGTTTTTGAGTTTGAAAGAGTTTCAACGCTTACAATCGACAGATTTAGATTTCTTATTGTTGCTACCGATGCTTGCTGTTGAACAGAACCAGTTAAAGGTTGTCACAGAGCTGATTGCCAAGCGATTAT
Source organism: Acinetobacter sp. WC-743 (assembly GCF_000335555.1). Taxonomy (NCBI): domain Bacteria; kingdom Pseudomonadati; phylum Pseudomonadota; class Gammaproteobacteria; order Moraxellales; family Moraxellaceae; genus Acinetobacter; species Acinetobacter sp. WC-743. Next base: position 28,000 of record NZ_AMFQ01000011.1, read on the forward strand.
CGAATATAAAATCTTTTCAAGGTTATGAAGGATATATTGCCAGCTGTATAGTGAATGGTTTGATCATTCAAAATGATTTTTATCTGGATGAGGCTGTTGGAGTGTGTAATCACCAAAATCATAGTGTACGTAATTTGCAACAGCACCCTGATGATATGGAACATATCCAAAAGTTAAATGAACTGTTAAATACAATCTAAAGATTAAATTTCAGACTACAGTTGATCGACTTTACAGTCCGATAATGGGTAAAGTGGAATAAGATCAGATGTAATCACAAATTTAATCAACAAATCTAGTCAAGATTATCGAGTAGAAAATGAATGCGTTAAAAGTTTTACGTTTTGCTGTAGATGGTATAGCTGTAATCGCGAATACTCAGAATCGTCAGATTCAACATTTATTAGATAATTTTTCAGCTTATGCCTATGAGTCAGAATTTGAAAGAATAATGTATTTTTCCGCGACTGATTTATACGTAGAATTAAAACTGGATGCATCACATATACAATTGTTGGTCAATTCTTGGACAGGTGAGACTTATACACAATGCAATATGAGTGTAGAACTCAGTGAAGCATTGGTTTCTGAAAGTGGAGTCGCGTTGATTTTAACTGAGCAAGATATTGATGAAGCTATTTGGTTGGAGCACTTATACGCTGAAAATATGGCTGAACTCGATGTAGCATTAACCAAAATTGAGCAAACAGCACAATTAGAACAAAACAGTATTCAAGCTTATATTTTAAGATTCTTGACGGACGAGGATAAACAGCAATTTTTAGCAGAGTTTGGTAAAGCAGAATAATTTTTACGATTCATTACCGCAAAAGTGTATCTATTTTATTCAAAATGGCATATACATTGCTATATAAAAGGAAAGATGATTGCAGGAGAGAAGTCTCTTGTAGACTCGCCGAAGGAGCAACGACCCCGGAAACTCTCAGGCAAAAGGACTGTAATTATTGTAAAACCTCTGGAGAGAAGTCATTCTATTGAAAACAAAAAAGAAATGGCTCACCGAAGGGGAAGGTAAAACCTAAATAGTTTAGGTTTTTATCGAAGCTCTCAGGTACACATGACAGATGGGGCATACATTGACAATGTAATGAGAAGAATTACATTTCAAAGGAGTGTGTGTATGTGTCATGTGGTCATAATTGGTTCGGGTATTACAGGTGTAACCTCAGCTTACGAACTTGCTCAACTAGGTTATCAAGTAACTGTTATTGATAAACATTTATTTCCTGCTATGGAAACCTCATTTGCCAATGGTGGACAACTCTCTGCGTGTAATGCAGAAGTATGGAATCAGAAGTCTACGGTTCTCAAGGGCATTAAATGGATGGCAAAAAAAGATGCACCATTGTTGCTCAATCCTTCTTTTGACTTACATAAATATGCTTGGTTAGTAGAATTCCTCGGTAATATCAAACACTATGAAACTAATACACAAGACACGGTCAGAATGGCGCTGTTAGCACGTCAAAGATTGTTTAGCATTGCTGAACAAGAAGGGATTGATTTTGATTTAGAAAAACGTGGAATTTTGCATTTCTATCATTCTGAATATGATTATAAAGTTGCAACCAGTGTCAATGCATTGTTATGTAAAGGTGGTCTAGAGCGTCATGCCGTTACCAATGAGGAAATTAAATCCATTGAACCCAGTTTAACTGGTGAATATTACGGTGGTTTTTATTGTCCAGGTGATGCAACAGGTGATATTCATAAGTTTACGACAGGTCTCGCCAAAGCCACTGAAAAATATGGGGTAAAATATTTATTTGGTATGGAAGTCGTGAATGTTGAACACACTGCAAATGGCGTTAATATTCAATACCACCCAAGTGTTGAAAATATGGAAGGTCATTCGGTTGCTATTGAGCAATTGAGTGCTGATGCAGTTGTGATTTGTGGCGGAGTCGGCAGTTATCAACTAGCCAATCAACTTGGTGATCGTGTGAATGTTTATCCTGTAAAAGGTTATTCAATCACTGTACAGCTTAATGATGAAAAAAGTATCAATGGTGCACCTTGGGTCAGTTTGCTCGATGAAAGTGCAAAAATTGTAACGTCTCGTTTAGGTGCGAATCGCCTACGTATTGCAGGTACTGCGGAATTCAATGGTTATAACCGTGACATTCGTTCTGATCGTATTCAGCCTTTGACAGATTGGGTCAATAAAAATTTTGATATATCGACAGAGCATTGCGTGCCTTGGGCAGGGTTACGTCCAATGATGCCAAATATGATGCCTGTGGTAAAACGAGGTAAACGTGAACGTGTATTCTATAACACAGGGCATGGGCATTTGGGTTGGACATTATCTGCTGCAACTGCTGTAATGATCAGTCAAGAAGTTGCAAGCTCACATCCTTTATAAAGATAAGCCTTATAAAACTAAAGAAAGCATTGATATGCTTAATTGCAAAGAGCGGATATAAGCCACTCTTTGCAAATCTACGTGTTATATTTTAAAGACGAGTAATCACATCTTTTTGAGCTAAACGAGATTTGGGCAATTTAGCGTTGAAATCGACATCACTGCGATAACCGAGTGTCATAATGACAGAAGGAATTAAATTCTTTTCAGTTAAACCCAATTCTTCAGTTAAAATTGCTTCATCAAAACCACCAATCGGGGTAGCATCTATGCCTTCAATCCCTGCGGCTAAAAGCATTTGCCCAAGTGCAATAAAGGTTTGATTTTCAGCCCAGCGCTGAATGTCTCCTTTTTCATTTCGATAATAAGAAACATAGCCTGAACGGCTTTCTTTTTGTCCTTGCTTGGCTTTTTCATCTTTAAAGCGCCCACTAAGATCATCTTGTTGTAACAAATCTGCCAGATGCTGCTCGCTTATATCTGCTTTGGTACAAAATAAAATGGTATGCGATGAATCTAATACTTTGGGTGCGTTATAGGCATATTTGCCAACAAGGGCTTTTGCAATGCGTTGTTTAGCCTCATCATGATCTGCAATAAAGAAATGCCATGGCTGAATATTAATTGAAGAAGGTGTTAAACGTAAGATTTCAACTAAACGCTCGAATTGTTCTTGAGGAATTTTCTTTGTCGCATCATAAGCCTTGGTGGTATAACGTGTTTTTGCTACCGTCAGTAGATCCATGAAATTATCTCATATATCGTAAATTATCGATATATTCTATGCTAAAACACCTAAAAGTGAATGTTAAAATCGTAAATAAACATGAAAATCATGAGCGATTTGAAATATTTGAAAATCGAATTTAGTATATTCTTACGATGTGAATTTATAACAAATAGAATTGTCATGAATTATAAAGTTTTGTGCCATAAATATGCAAAATAGCGAAAGATAAAAAGCTTGAAATGCTCGTTTGAAATAAATATTAAATCGCTATAAAGTGATTGTATAACAAGATGATAATTAAAAGCTGAAGAGGGAAACATGACGGCATATTATATTCATTTACCGCAAGATTTTCATGATTACGAATGGGAATATGAAAAGAAAGGTTGGTTACTATTAATGATTGATATTTCAGGGAAAAGTTATTTTTTTACTTTTTATGATCCTGTTCGTCTAGGGCAAACGATTAAAGATAATTTAAGTAAATATAATTATTTTTTTGAAGAAAATTTAGTTGTGATTGACAAGGTAAATTTAAAAAATATTCAAAATTTTATCGAAAATATGATTAATACTGAAAAATAAAGTGTTTTATTGAAAAATAAGATGCAAGGTTATATAGATTTTAACGGATTCGCCATTTTATAAATTGCCATTTTCCAGTTTCATCTACCTCTAAAATCATAGCTTCTGAGGTCTTTTCACGCCAATCGCCAAGAACAATTCGAGGTTTATTCTTTACATCGTGAATAGCAGGACGATGAGTATGTCCATGAATCAAGATATCCGTATTTTCTAAAGCCTGTTCTACAGCCTTTGAATTGACATCCATAATTTCATAAGATTTATTTTGCTGAGATTCACGACTTTGTTTACGAAAACCATTGGCAAGTTTTTGTCTAAAGTTTAGTGGTGTACTTTTTAAGATTTTTAATACAAGAGGATTACGAATGACTTTCTTAAATCTTTGATAAGCAACATCATCAGTACATAAGGCATCGCCATGTTCTAAACGAAAATCTGTTTGCGCGATTGTCAGTGTGTAAATATCAGGCAACAGTTTGCCATTGAATTGATCAAGAAATGCTTGCCCTAAAGCAAAATCACGATTGCCGACTTGAAAGTAAATTTGATTACCTGCTTGGTTAAATTGTTGTAAATGTTGAACAACTTCATCTAGCCATGGTGCAGTATAATCGTCGCCAATCCAAGCATTAAACCAGTCACCCAGAATAAATAATTGAGTATTTTGAGTTTTATATTGATCCAATAAATCAAAAAACCCTCGAACCAGTCGAGGGTGTTCTGGTGACAAATGTAAATCAGCGATAAACAGATAGGTCACTTTTTTTCCTATAAAATTATCCTACTCAGTAGCACCTTATAACAGGACAAGGTGCATTGTTGTTCTTTAATCAAAGAACACAGCCTAGGATTTATTTATTATTCAGCAATGATTTTTGCAGATTCGATAACCACATTTTCAAGCGGAACGTCAGCGTGGTAACCACGGTTGCCAGTACGAACACCTTTAATTGCTTCAACAACATCCATACCTTCAGTCACTTTACCAAATACGGCATAACCCCAGCCTTGTGCAGTTTTACCTGTATGGTTAAGGAAAGAGTTATTTTTTACGTTGATAAAGAATTGTGCAGAAGCAGAGTGAGGTGCTTGTGTACGTGCCATCGCAATCGTACCTTCGTCATTGCTCAAACCGTTGTCAGCTTCATTTTCAATTGAATCACGCGTTGTTTTTTCTTTGAAGTTTTCATCCATGCCACCGCCTTGGATCATAAAACCGTCAATAACACGATGGAAGATTACGCCATCATAAAAACCATCACGAACATATTCTAAAAAGTTAGCAACAGTTTTTGGTGCTTTTTCAGAGTTAAGTTCAAGAACAATACGTCCTTTGTTGGTGTTTAATTCGACTTGAGGAAAACTCATTCTATAATCTCCTAATCATGACGAAAAATGTCATGGGTTTTTGGTTGAGAGAAGCATAAGCAAACTGTAAACTACATAGCAAGTAAAAATGTGAAATTCTTTTGTTAAAAAGGATAAAATCGCATTTTCTATATTCAATTTTAACTTTTAGAAGTGATTTATCAACTATGAAGCCAAATGATGTTGTTTCAGAACTGCCGAAAAGCCCGACAAATAATGCCAGCCCTGTCGATAATGCGCAGCAAGAACAACAACCGGGCTTAGATTTCGTACGTCAAGTGATTACTGATGATCTATCAACAGGTCGTACACAACAAGTCGTGACTCGTTTTCCACCTGAGCCAAATGGATATTTGCATATCGGTCATGTTAAAGCGATTTGCTTGAATTTCGGTATTGCCGAAGAATATGAAGGTTTATGTAACTTACGTTTTGATGACACCAATCCTGATGCTGAAGAACAAGAATATGTCGACGGAATTGCCAACGATGTAAAGTGGTTGGGCTTTGAATGGAATGGTGAACCACGATATGCATCAAGCTATTTTGAACAATTGCATGCTTGGGCAATCCAGTTAATCAAACAAGGTGATGCTTATGTAGATTTGCAAAGCCCTGAAGAAATTAGAATTAATCGTGGTAATTTCGTAGAGCCAGGTAAAAACTCACCTTATCGTGATATTTCTGTTGAAGAGAATCTTGTTCGTTTTGAAAAAATGAATAATGGTGAATTTGCAGAAGGCGAAGCAGTATTGCGTGCCAAGATTGATATGGCATCTCCAAATGTACATATGCGTGATCCAATTTTATATCGTGTACTTCATTCAGAACATCATCAAACAGGTGATAAATGGAAAATGTACCCAATGTATGACTATGCGCATCCATTGTCAGATGCGATAGAAGGTATTACTCATTCATTATGTACATTGGAGTTCCAAGACCACCGTCCATTCTACGATTGGATTGTTGAAAAAGTTCATTCTAAAGCTGTGCCACGTCAGTATGAGTCTAGCCGTTTAAACGTAGATTACACCATTACGTCTAAGCGCAAATTACGTAAGTTGGTTGAAGGCAATTATGTTAATGGTTGGGATGACCCACGTATGCCAACTGTTGTGGGCATGCGTCGTCGTGGATTTACTCCTGAAGGTTTACGTGATTTCTGTAAGCGTGTTGGTGTGTCTAAAACGGATGGTATTGTTGATGTGGCAATGCTGGAGTTCTGTATTCGTCAGTCGCTTGAAAATACAGCAGCGCGTGGTATGGCTGTATTAAATCCTTTGAAAGTGACATTAACCAATTTACCTGCGGATATGGAACTCAATCATGCACGCCATCCAAATGTTGATATGGGTGATCGCATTATTCCTTTAAGCACAGAAATCTATATTGATCGTAAAGATTTTGAAGAAGTGCCACCAAAAGGCTTTAAACGTTTGGTTCCAGATGGTGAAGTTCGTTTACGTCATGCCTATGTGATCAAATGTGACGAAGTGATTAAAGATGAAAATGGTGAAGTTGTTGAGCTGAAATGTTCAATTGACCCTGAAACTTTAGGTAAAAATCCAGAAGGTCGTAAAGTAAAAGGCGTTATTCATTGGGTCTCTGCAACTCAAGGGATACCTGCCGAAGTGCGTATTTATGATCGTTTATTTACAGAAGCTGCGCCTGATGCTGATGATGATTTCTTGAAGTTTTTAAATCCTGAATCTTTAAAAATCGTACAAGCAGTGGTTGAACCTGCTTTGGCTCAAGCAAAACCAGAAGATCGTTTCCAATTTGAACGAGAAGGTTATTTTGTTGCAGATCAATATGACCATGCAGCTGAAAAACCTGTGTTTAACCGTATTCTAGATTTGAAAGACAGCTTTAAGCCGGGTAAATAGCGTGAGTTGGATGCAACCACATCTTCAACTCATTGAAAAAAATAAGTCTCGACGGAGTCTTGCTGCGTTTTCACCCAATTTAAGGATCAGCCTGCGGCTAGCCCTACTTTTCTTTCGGGATGAGGAGCGAAGCTGCGCAAGGGCAACCACCTTGCGCAGCGGTATCGCTGCTCACCGCAAAACTCGTCAACCACCAGCAACATATTTAATCAGTCACAGAAACAATACTTTATAGAAGTAGTCCTGCCTCAAACAGTTGCGGATGACTTTTCCGAGTATCATATTTCATCAAGATTTTTATATCGAACTCAGGTTAAATAATTTAATAATAGTAAGAAACCTAGCTTCGGCTAGGTTTTTTTATGTTCAATAAAATTGATTGAGCTGAGGGATATAAAAGCGATATATTAAACGTACAAATAATAATCAGGGTCAGCCAATGTCTTCTCAATTTGATGCAGTTACAGTTCATATCAAGCCCAATGTACATTATAAAGGGCGATCAATCAGTTACGTTATCGAATGCCAAGATGGTTCTAAAAAAACATTAGGCGTCATTTTGCCCACAGACAAACCTTTAACTTTTGAAACACATGTCTGCGAAAAAATCGAAATTATTTCTGGAAAATGTTTTGTAAAAAGAGAGCAGAGTGAAGAAACTGAGGTGTATCATCCAGGTGAATTTTTTACAGTTCCTGCAAATAGCCGTTTTAGTATGCAATCCACAGAAGTAGTCGATTATATTTGTCATTTGGAATAAGCCCATTCTTTGTTGCAGTATGATCAGTGAAGCTCCGTAAAGGTAATCAATTTAAATATTGACAACGCGACCGTAAATAGATCATAGCATTTCTCAAAATATGAGGCTGTGAAAATACCTAACAATAAAAATTTTCAATAATGATATTGATGAATTAAAATTATTTTTGACCTTTGGTATAAGTTAAATTTTAAATCAATTATTTATTAAAGTTTTTAAAATACTCTTGCAGATATTCAATTAAAACTTTGACTTTGTTTGGCATGAGTTTTCGATCAGGGACTACAGCATAAATCGCGGTAGGTTCCACCGTAAATTCAGGAAGAACATGGATTAATCTCTCAGTCATTAAATCATCGTGAACATGCCAAAAAGAGTGATTTGAAATGCCTAGACCTGCCAATGCGGCTTGACGCACACCTTCACCGGCGTTGGTAATAAAGTGTCCTTTGACATGAATATTTAATAATTTATCTCCTTTTAAAGGATCAATAAAGTTCCATGTATCAGTGATGCCTTTTTGATGGCGTTGAATGATACAGCGATGTCGCGCTAAATCTTCAATATGCTGAGGTGTGCCGTACTGCTCAAGGTATTCTGGAGAGGCGCAGAGTAAGCGCTGATTGATACATAACGGTTTAGCAATTAACGATGAATCTTGAAGTTTTCCAATCCGAATTGCAATATCCATTCCTTGAGCAATCAAATCTACGTTCTGATCATTAAGATCTAAGTTTATCGACAATGCTGGGTGTTGCTTTAAAAATTCAGCAATCACTTTAACCAGTATTTGTACACCGAAACTCGCAGGCGCTGTGAGATTAATATTTCCAACAAGCTGTTGATCGCAATGTTTAAGATTTTCAGTCAATATCTGAAAACTTTCTAGTAGCGGTTGCCCATGTGCAATCAACATCTTAGCTTCTTCAGTCAAACGCAATTTACGGGTAGTGCGATAAAATAGCCTAAGCGATAAGTGATGTTCTAATCGTTGAATACGCTGACTTGCCACTGAAACAGCGATATTGGCATGCTTTGCTGCTTGACTGATAGAGCCAAGTTCAGCAACACGAAGAAAGAATTGAAAATCTTCTGTATTCATTTTCCATAAAATCGAAAAAGTATTTTCTGATTATCCTGATTTTTTAAATAAATTGAAATTGCTATTTTTGCAATATCGATTATTGAAACAAGGTGAATGGTCATGAAATATAATCTTCTAGGAAGTTCGGGATTAAAAGTATCCGAGCTTGGTTTTGGTGCAGGAACTTTTGGAGGAAAAGGACCTTTATTTTCTGCATGGGGACAGACCGAACAAATTGAAGCCAATCAAATGGTTGCATCTTGTATAGACGCAGGGATTAATTTTTTTGATAGTGCTGATGCCTATTCAGAAGGTGAGTCAGAGAAAATGCTAGGAATTGCATTAGCACCGTATCGACAAGATGTAATCATTTCAACCAAAGTGGGGATTCGTAAAGATCCCCAAGTGAATCAAGTCGGTTTTAGCCGTGATTATTTAATACGTGCCGTTGAGCAATCACTAAAGCGTTTAAATACCGATTATATTGATGTATTACAGTTACATCAGTTTGATAGTTTCACTTGCCTAGAACAACTCATGAAAAGCTTAGATGCGTTAGTGCGAAGTGGAAAAGTACGTTATATCGGTGCTTCAAATTTTTCAGGTTGGCAATTAATGAAGGCACAATCAATTGCAGATCGTTATGGTTATGAAAAAATGGTGGCTCATCAAGTCTATTATTCGCTGATTGGGCGAGACTATGAATGGGAGTTGATGCCTTTAAATCATGATCAGCACATTGGTGCTGTGGTATGGAGTCCTTTAGGGTGGGGACGTTTGACAGGAAAGTTTGATCGAGAGCATCCCATCCCAACTCAAAGTCGTTTACATGCAACAGCGCAGTTTGCACCACCAGTAAATGATCAATATCTCTATGATGTTATCGATACTCTAAAAGAGTTATCGTTGAGTACAGGTTATTCAGTTGCACAAATTGCATTAAAGTGGTTGCTTACGCGCCCTACAGTTTCTACGGTATTGATTGGTGCTCGTAACCAGCAACAGCTACAAGATAATCTCATTGCAAAAGATGTCATATTGACAGAAACACAGTTACAGCGTTTAAATCAAATCAGTGCAGTATATCCACCATATCCATATTGGAATGGTCAATTCTCCGAACGCTATCAAGCTTTAGTAGAATCTTCATTTATTCAAAACTAAGCTTTTAAATTGATTAACAAAAACCTGATACTGATTCATACGCAGTTGTGTTATCAGTATCATCCTATTGATCCAATTGTTATTCCTATAAATTAAATAGAGCCATAAGAATGAATCCAACCATTGAAACACAAATGTTAATTCGTAAACCTGTAGCTGAGGTTTTTAATGCTTTTATAGACCCAGCAATAACCACTAAGTTTTGGTTTAGCAGTTCCACTGGACCACTAAAAGAAGGAAAAATTGTGCAGTGGAGTTGGGATAAATATCAAGTAAAATCGAAGGTCATGGTTTTTAATATTCTTGAAAATAAATTGATTCAAATTGCATGGGGCCAAGATCCTAAAACGTCTGTAGATTTTATTTTTGAAGCGGTCAGTGCTGAGCAAACTTATGTCACGATTCGTAATTATGATATCCCATTGCAGGGTTCTGAATTGATTAAATTTATTATCGATGCGACTGGCGGATTTACGACGGTATTGGACGGTCTAAAAGCATATTTGGAACATGGCTTGGTGCTGAATTTGGTCGAAGATAAATTTCCACCTTTTTAAAAAACGAGAACATCATATCTCATGATTTAGCACTCAGTTTTTACTCGAATTGGGTGCTATAGATTGCTCATTATATAAATGAATAAAGCCTAAAACTTTTACTTTTTGGTGTGTTGGTCTTTCATCGAAAGGTAGGCAGGAAGTTTAAGTTTTGATTGAGCCCTGAGTTTCATTTTTATATATAACACCAATGCAAAGCATGTGGTCGCCACGGTTAAAAATAACCCATTCATATAGGTCATGATTGAACTAATATAACCAATTGTGGTTAAACGATTCATCATTTTAACCACTTGTGGACTACTTTCTACCCCTGTGATTGCCCAACTACAAAGATGTTCACAATTATTGATAATTAAATGATAGCTGTTTTCATGCATACGAGAGCGCATACGACGTACGACATGACGACCTGAAAATTTGGGTTGCTCATAAAGACGCACGCGTATGGATTTACCATGCGAGAATTTTTCGAGAGAGGTCATTTCTATAGGACGCTTTTTAAAGAAATGTGCAAAACCAGAATAATGAATCACTCGACCTCGTCCTGCATAAATGCCATGATGGCTATAGCCAAAATGTTTGACGATTAAATGCGCTCCAATCGGGTATTTGGTTATTTGTTTTGTCTGCATATTTCACTCAGTTCAAATAAATTGTACACATGTATTTAATTGAAAGGATAGAATGATTATAGCGATGCGTAATGAATTTAATAGCCCTTAAAGTGCTAATTAAGTAAAAAATTACATTTAAAATGCAAAATAGCATACATTATGAATTAAAAAATTGAAAAGATGATTTGGAATTAAAGTTTATGCGTTTGAGATATTGGATCTATACCTTTTTGACCAGTATAGGATTGAGTACTTTTCCATTTCAGCTACATGCTGAGACGACTTATACTAAAATCAGTAAAGATCAGAAAGTGATAGCAGATGTGGTTCAAATTGATGATCTGAGTAAGCTACAGTTATTCCTCAAAGATCCACAGGCTCGCCCCTATAAGAAATTCGCTGCGTTACAAAAGAACCTCAAGAAATGTAATATCAGTTTTGCTATGAATGCAGGGATGTATCATGCCAATTTTACACCTGTTGGGCTCTATATTGAGCAAAACAAACAACAGGTTGAATTAAATCAACAAAAGAATAAATTTGGTAACTTCTTTATGCAACCCAATGGTGTGGTGGCATGGAATGATCATCGAGCTGTCATTCAAACCACAACCCAGTATCAAAAGTCTAAGTTTAAAGCACGCTTTGCGACACAATCTGGTCCGATGCTGGTCATCAATGGACAAATTAATCCAATCTTTGTAAAAGACTCTGACTCGTTGAAAATTAGGAATGGGGTTGGAATTAAAAATAATCAGCTCTATTTTGTGATTAGTCGTGGCAAAATTAATTTTTATGAGTTCGCTGATATTTTTAAAACACAGCTCAAGACTGATCAAGCTTTATATTTAGATGGAAGCATTTCAAGTGCATACATTCCACAAGCAAAAAGGAATGATCAAATATATGACTTAGGTCCTATGTTTGTTTATACAGAATCTGAGCAGTGTCATTAATTTTGGATTAAAAAATAGCTGAAGAATATATGGATATGGGTAAAGACACATCCATATATTGCTGTTGATTAAATTATTTAACCATTCCAAAAATTGATGATTGTGCTTTACATGCTTTGATCGCATCTTCTTTTGGCATTTTTTTGATTTCTTCTTCAAATGCCTTTTTCTGTTCTTTCAGCGAGTCTTCAGGAATACCACTTTGTTTTGCTAAATCTTCCATATGTTTCCAAGATTCTTCGCATTCCTTTGGCAAGCCACCACATGCTGTTAAAGCTGTAGTTAAAGCAATCATTGCTGTTAAATTTAATAATTTCATATTATTACCCTTAAATTGAAAATTGATTTTTATTCATTTTGATCGTTAAAGTTTTTAGCATTTATAAATGACGATGAAATGAAATCTTTTAATAAAAAAGACTTCATTCTTCAAATATATACGCCAGAATGAAGTCTACGCTAAAAAATAAATTTATCCAAATCGTTGTTTTTAGAACCGATAGCCGATTTTTAGACCATAACCAATGGCATTATTGTTTCGATAGTCACCTTGTTGTGCGACTTCAGAAGCACCAGGAACAGGAATATAATATGTTCCATCCTGTGCGGTTGCATCGCCAATCCATTGATATTTAACTCCACCAGCAATAAAGTAATCAGCAGTTGGATTATATTGAACACCAATCCCCAATCCCCACCCACCTTTGGTTGGATTTAATACAGAAGCAGGATTACCCGTACCAGAGTCCCATGACACATCTGCTGAAGCTGCCCATTTTTCAGTAAACTGATGTCCCAGACCAAGTGTTAAATTGTATTGGTCTTTTTGATAATCATCGAGATTGAATCCTCCTGAATACAATCCTTGGCTCAGTTCAGCCGTTGCGAGTTCGGTTAAGGCACCGAATTGGGTAGGGCGAATTTTAAAATCTTTCCAATTTACCCAACGCGCATTTAAATACGCAATTGTGTCTTTATAAACGCCAGTTTGTAAGTCAACATTGACGGATTGAGGTGTATTGATTTCAGTTGGTTGATCTCCAGTAAAAGCCAATGTTTCACCAAAAATCGTTTCTTGCGCATCAATTTTATGTTTGATTTTAGAACGGTAAGTTACTGCGGCTTTTAAGGCAATTTCGGGTATTTGAAAAGCTGCACCTGCCATCCAACCTACAGCACTGTCTTGTTTGAATTTTGCATCGTAGCCATTAAATACACTCATCGAATTGCCACGTAAAGATACTGATCCTTTTACAGTTTGATAAACGCCACCGCCATACAAATTAAAATGTGTATTCGGCTGAAAACCGAATAGCATCGTAATATTTTGTGTATCTACATCGGCAGAAGTACCTTTCATGGTAATTTCATTATCCGAGAAGGTATTATTTGTACGTAAAGGATATTCAATATCTGCACCATATGGTTGATCGTAAATCACACCAAAAGAAACTTTTGGCGCAATTTGAAGTTTCAATGCTGCATTATAGTATTGGAATGAGCGCGCCATATCGCCAGTACTTAGATCATTGCTACCTGCATTGACCAAATCTGGACGATTGCGAACTTTACCAGAAACATCTGGATCAACAGCGGAAATGCTGGCTTCAAAATAGTTTTTGTCTTCAAGAAATGCCAGTATTGATTGTCCTGATTGATCCATGGCAGCCGCCTGAGCATAAGCTGTTGAAAATAGAGTAAGTATACTGAGAAGGAGGGGCTGTGTTTTCATGCTGTTCGTTCCTTGAATTTTTTTGTTATTGCGGTCATAAAAGTCAAATAAAATAGCAACCACTAAACTATCTTAAGTAATTAGTTTCACTGGTTTTATTTAAGCACTTTATAAGATGAGTGAAGCATTTTTGATCATGTGAAAAAAGGGGATGAGTGACCAAATAAAGGGGGGATTAACGGACAAAGTGAGATTGTTCTGCATCTAAGATAAACAGTTTGATGTGGCATTTTGTGCTTAATCAAAGTTTAATGCTGGCTGTGCATCTGGTTGTATTTGGCAAAAATTCACACTCAACAGATCATGAAAAGATATTGGTGAAGTTTATATATCAGTATGAAATTGCTGAGATTGATAGCATATTGATTTAAAATTTATTAATATTTAGCTTGAACGATTTAAGCCTGAATAGGATTTGCACATTACTATGAATTATAAAAGATCCTCTGTCATGGAAGAAAAAATGCAGCAGAATCGAGAGATGATTTTATTGTCAGCTCGTGAACTGGTGGCACAAGGGGGATTTAAAGATGCGCAAATTCAAGCAATTGCAGATCGTGCTGGTGTTTCAAGTGGTTTAGTTTACCGCTATTTTGAAAATAAAAATCAAGTGTTGATTGAAGTTTTAAATGCCGCTATTCATATCGAAGTGAATATTCTGAATGATATTGCCCATACTGAATTAACGGCTGTTGAAAAATTGCATCGTGCAGTCACAACTTTTGTTAAACGTGCAATGAATAGCCCGCGACTGTCTTATTCTCTGTTGTTTGAACCTGTTGATCCACAATTTGAGCTTGAACGTTTCCAGAGTAAGCAGTTGATTAAAGAAAGTATTATTAAAATTTTAACTGAGGGAAGACACTCAGGTGAGTTTATTTTTGAAGATTTAAATACCACCGCATTGTGTATTGTAGGTGCAATGACATTTGTGGTGATCGAACCGCTCAGTATTGCGAAAACCAAGCGCTTTGATAAAACCTATAAAGAATATTTTGTTAAACAAATTGCTGATTTTTGTCTGCAAGCCGTTAAAGTTAAACATACGATCGTGTCAGAGTCTTAATTATTCATCTATTAATTATCAATCAGTTACTTAAAAATTAAAACTTAGAGGGGGTAAATCATGGCAAAGGACTTTAATCATCCCGTGGTTGTAGAAAGTTATGATGAACATATCCGCAAGTTGATTCCTGGTTACGAACTGATTCACTTACAAGTTCATGCTTTACTGAAAACTTATTTGCCTCAACAAGCCCATATTTTGGTGGTGGGATGTGGTACAGGCTATGAGTTGCAATACTTGGCAGAGCAATTTCCGCAATGGAATTTTACAGCAATTGATCCTGCGCCCAACATGATTGAAAAAGCTAAACAACATATTGATAATTTAGAACTATCTTCTCGAATTGTATGTATCGTTGGTGATACCTCTATATTGCACCATATCGACACAACTTTTGATGCCGCATTGGCGATTTTGGTATCACATTTTGTTCCTGTAGAAAGCAAATTAGACTTTTTTAAAGATATTTCAAATAGCCTAAGCAATACAGGCTTATGTTTAAGTGTAGAGCTCACTCAATTTGAAAATGAGCAACAGTTAGACAGTCTAAAAACTTTGACATTGGATTCAGGATTACATGAAAAGCAAGTAGAGGTTATGGCAGATCGTATCACTCAAGATTTTGCATTAATTCGTCCAGACGAGATCATTGATTTGTACAAACAGGCTGGTTTTGCTTTAGTAAAAAGTTTTGCACAAGTGCTCAATTACTATGGTTTTATTGGGTTAAAGCATTCGATAAGCAGATAAACTTGGTATCATTGAATTTTAGTGATCTTCGCTGTGTCTAATTCTAATATCTATACTGGGTATTTTATCAAAACGATTGGTTTCGATTTAATCCCAGTATAGATTTATTCAAATTTACGATGCAGTTATTTATCCTTTGCTTCTTTTTCAGGCTCTTTCACCACATTGACATCATATAAATGTGCAAGGGCTGAAAGTAGGCGAATTTTAGGATCTGCGTTTGAAATGCTGATGATTTGATCTGCATCAATATCAATCAGTTTTTCAGCACTGAAATATTCCAGAATACATTCAATCTGGGTATCAACTTCAGTTTCGTCCCATTTTAAGAAAAATGCTTTATGGATCAAGGGATATTGTTCAATCACTTGTGAGCATAAGGTAGATTTTTCAATTTTAAACATCTGTTCTTCAGTCTGCTGTTTAAATACTTTTGCGATTAAAGCAGGCAGAATAAAGGTGTGTAGGATGTTATTACTAAAATATTTGAGTAAGCCGACTTGTATATCACTTACTTTTACCCAACGTTCATTGTCATGTTCAATCAACTCAACTTGTTTGAGTTTCATGGCATATTGAATGATTTCTTTGTTGGAGAGTTCAGTGATTTGCATACGATCATCATAGCGATGATGTTTCAATAAATTGCGGAATTGTTCTAAACGAACCAAAACTTCTCGTTCAGCCAAACTATGCGTTGGTGCGTTTAACAACACCAAAGAAATCAAACTGATTGGATTGATCACAACCGCTTTGTTGATATTTTCCAAAATATCGATTGCAATATCATTCACTGTGGCTTTGACACTGTCAGGAATCTCATCATGCAATCCGACATGTTGCGGTGCTTGATTCTTTTGCAAAATATCTTCAAGAAAAACAGGCTCACCTAGATTGACATGTACCACACCAAATACTTTTTCGATTTTTTGAATAGATTTTAATAAACCAAATAAAGATTCAGCTTGTTTCTTTTGACCGCCCAATTCTTTGATGTATGAACTTCCTTCAATCAGCTTTTCATAACCAAAATATGTAGGAATAAAGGCAATTGGTTTACTGTTTCCACGTAGATAACTTTGAATCGTCATTGCCAACATCCCTTTTTTAGGCGGCAATAATAATCCAGTTCGTGAGCGTCCACCTTCTATAAAGTATTCCATCGGTGTATTGCGATTTAACATACTGTAGATATATTCTTTAAAAACAGCGGTATATAACGCATTTCCATTGAAGCTACGGCGAATAAAGTACGCACCTGCGCCACGCATTAACTGTCCAACGATAGGCATATTCAGATTAATACCTGCCGCAATATGCGGAACCATCAATCCACGGTTATAAATCACATAGGACAGCAGCAAGTAGTCGATATGGCTACGATGACAAGGGGTGTAGACAATCTCATAATCTTTGGCAAGTTCGCGCACCGTATCAAAGTTATGTACTTCGATTCCATCATACAATTGCGTCCAAAGCTTGGTTAATGCAATCTCAGCAAAGCGTAAGGTTGAGTAGGAAAAATCAGAAACGATTTCATCTAAATATTTGTGTGCTAAGTTTTCAGCTTCATTGATGCTGATTTTCTTGTGAATACTTTCATTTAAAATAGCTTCTTTTATGGCTTCAGTGGTCATCAATTTATTGATGACATTGCGACGATCTGAAATATCAGGACCGAGAATGGCTTCTTTATAACCATTAAATTGTTTATTCAGCTCGGTAACCACATAGTGAGCAGGTGAGAAATTTGGAGTAAGCTCAATCGCTGAATTGATCAATTGACGAAGAGAAATCGCTTGATGGAACTCGATATAATTGTCACGACCATACAGCGTGATATTGAGGGCTTGTTTGATACCTGTCGGTTTTGCCCAAGCATCTGCCATCAATGCCTTATACCAACTGTCTTCATTTTCAGGCGCACGTCCCCATAAAATTGTGGTCGGGATCAGCAATACATCTTGTTCTGGGTGCTTCAACAAAAATTCAACCAGACGAATGATTTTATCTGGGTAATAAGCTGAAGCATTACTTTTTGTTGGCTCTAAAGTAATAAATGAATCATCTTCTTGATAGTCAGAAGAAAGCTGAAGTGGTGCAAAAGCTGGGCTGAGTTTTCTCTTTTCAGTTTCATTATCGATCAAGACTTTATTGGATGTAGAGTCGTCTTGGATGACATAGCAAATTGGAAAATGCGGTATATTTGGATCGTTAATTGTATTTTCAAGTGTTTGTGTGTCACCTAAAACTTGTGGGCTGACAATTTTATCTAAGATTTTTTTTGTAAATTGACGGTAAAATTTTTGATAAGCACTGCTTGCCATAATCTTCTCTTCAGATGAGTTATGGCGTTATTATGCTTGAAATAATATACAAATATATACTTTGATTTGCTGACAATTCAGTCAAACACATTGCGCAAAAACTAAACATATGATTTATATGAATAAACTATTTTATTGTTGCTATAATTAAATTCAGTTACTGAATGTCAAAGCTACATAAAAAAGCATTATGATAGATTGATATAAATTAATTTTAAATTCAAGGAAAGACCATGTCTACAGATCCAAATTTCCCAAGCACAGAAAATCTAGGTATCGCTGTATATGCCAATAATGCTGAATCGATTGGTAATACACCACTGATTCGTATTAACCGTTTGATTACGGGTGGTGCGACTGTATTAGCAAAGACAGAAAGCCGTAATCCTGCATTTTCAGTGAAAGACCGTATTGGTGCTGCACTTATTGCTGACGCAGAAGCCAAAGGGCTTTTAAAGCAAGGGATGCATATTGTTGAGCCAACCAGTGGCAATACAGGAATTGCATTGGCATTTGTAGCAGCAGCAAAAGGTTATGAAATTACTTTGACAATGCCTGCCAGTATGAGCCTTGAACGTCGTAAAGTATTAAAAGCTTTAGGTGCAAACTTAATCTTAACTGAACCAGCAAAAGGGATGAAAGGTGCGGTAGAGGAAGCTGTACGTTTAGCCACAGAGCAACCTGAAAAATATTACTTACCGCAACAATTTGAAAATCCAGCTAATCCAAAAATCCATGAGACGACAACGGGTCCAGAGATTTGGGCTGCAACAGGTGGTAAAGTTGATATTCTTGTGGCTGGTGTGGGCACTGGGGGAACAATTTCGGGGATCTCTAGTTATTTTGAAAATGTTAAAAAACAGGCGATCCATTCAGTTGCTGTCGAGCCAGCAGACTCTCCAATCATAGGTCAAACCAAGCGTGGCGAAACGCTAACACCTGGTCCACATAAGATTCAGGGGATTGGTGCAAACTTTATTCCTAAGAATTTAAACTTAGATTTGGTCGATGAAGTGATTGCGATTGAAAACCAAGTTGCTATTGATTTTGCACGCAAAAGTGCAACTCAGGAAGGTATTTTTGTGGGGATTTCAAGTGGTGCAGCATTAGCAGCAGCGGCACAATTGGCAGCTCGTCCTGAAAATGCAGGAAAAACCATTGTCGTAATATTACCAGATGCCGGTGAACGCTATTTATCTTCAGTATTGTTTGAAGATATTTCAGCGGATTAAACGCCAATAGCCAGTAACTGTATCTGATCGACAATACACTTAATGGTGAAGTCGACAAAAAAACAAACCCTCTCATACATAATTCAGAGAGGGTTTTTTGATATTTAGATGTAGGCGATGCTCAACTTTTTAGAGATATTGCCAAATCTTGCGCTGCAAACAAAGCAGTGCTTTGTTTGCAAAGTTAAGTTGAATTAATTTTAACTTTATTCTGGGGATTGATATTAGATTTTAGTGCTAAATTTTATAACGAAGATTTTAACTGTTTTTCGTGCTGTTTCACTTGTTTGGCATATCTCTTACCTTGGCGTTTCATTTTACGATTTGATTCATAATTTGTAGGACCAACATTGTAATAACCTAATGCTTTTTTCCAACTACCTGCAGATTGGTTATATTTCGCTAAGATCATGGTTCCGCAGCGTACATTGGTATATTCATCAAATAGATCGCCCGGGCAAGCTTGTTGCCAATAACGTGGCATGACCTGAGTTAAGCCAACCGCTCCAGAGGGAGAAGTCACATAACTACGATAACTGGATTCTTGGCGAATTGTAGCTGCGATCAGTAAAGGATTAACATCATATTGATCTGCACTTTGTACAATAAAAGGTGAGACTCGATTTGCAATATCAGGAGAAACTGAATAAGCCTTTTGTATACCTGTAGAAAGTTTAGCTGCACGCTTTTGCACAGAACCACCGCCTAAAGACGAACACGCCGTAATTGCAAGAGTCACACAAATGATAGAAATTATTTTTAATTGATACTGAAGATTCAAAACAAAACCAATACTGCTGATCTAAGATTGGTCATGATGGTAAGTGTCCAATTTATACCTGTCAATCTCACTATATCAGTAGATTTATTCACGATTTGTATCTTTAGCTTTGAACGACTTGTTATTGAGCAATTACAGCTTTGGAAATATTTTATTTAAATTAGTTTAATAAATGTAATTTTTATTTGTGATTGAAATTAAATAAAGCTCTTTGAGTATTAAGAAGAATTTAATAAAAATGTTTATGCTTATGGTTCAAAGATATAAAATTTATCCAATAAAGACAATTAAAGATTGGTAAGGTGAAGACTGGGATGTGTGTGAAGAGCGAAATACACAAGCTGGGATTATGATCTACAAAGGTTCGATGTATGAGCGAATTGCAAAGAGTCAATATATTTTCATTTTGACCGATGATTTGGCTGAGTTTTTAAAGAAATATGGTTGGGCTAAATCAATGAAATTACTCGGATTGCTAATTAAAATAATCACTAGATTTAGATGTGCATTGGATCTTCAAAAAAATATGAGTACACAGTATTCAATCAAAGAGATTGCGATAGGACTCAATAAAACTGAACAGGAAATTTTAACTGCTCGTTCTTATTTAAAAGAATTATTAGGTGAAAAAAAACGAGTTTCTCTTCTAAATTGGGTAAGAACGCCAAACAGGAATTAAATACACTTTCTATAAAAGAATTATGCGAAAAATTTAATTTAACTATGGGAGCGGTAATGTATCGGAGAAAACTATCGAAACGAAATGAAACATAATGAAGTATGTAGATAAAATTAAATATGGACAAAATATGATCTTTTTTGTAGAGTGTTTTTTAATTTAGAACAACTACACAATAACTCATGTTTAATAATATTTATTTTGCTTTGGAAAAATTGGGTCTTACTGCTCAAAAACGTGCTATCCATGCGTCTTTTTCAAATACTGAACTTAATCAACTGGTATTTTTACAACGCGTTGATGGGATACATGCCATCAATGATGGGGTGAACTTACAACTGATTTGTCTATCTACGCTGAACGATATTGCATTAAAACGCTTTATTGGCTGTCGTGTAGCCATTGATGTGGTCAATGATCGCTCCGAACTCAATCGTATTTCAGGAATTGTGACCAAAGCTGAGGTGGGCGCCTCAGATGGAGCTTTGACGATTTATCGCCTCACGGTTGAAGATCCAACCGCACTATGGAAACAACGTAGAAACTCGCGCGTATTTATGAATATGTCTGCTTTACAAGCAGTAGAAGTTATATTTAATGAATGGCGAGACAGATCTCCACTGTTTACTTCAAGTTTGACTTTGGATAAAAGCGGTCTAACTAAAGATTACGATATTCGACCCTTCATTATGCAGAATAATGAACGAGATATAGACCTTATTCAAAGGCTTCTAGCATCGGAAGGTGTGACCAGTTTAATTGATGAAGCACAGCTTAAAGTGTCTCATTTTAATGAACCCATCCAGCCTCAAAAGCTTAGATTAATTGATGACAATACTCAATATAAAAGTTTAGAACGACGCACGATCCGCTTTCATCGAAGTTCATCTGTAGAGACTCGCGATTCGATTATCAATTTTACAGGACAACGTTCACTTCAACCGACATCGGTACATATCCACCGTTGGCAAGCCGATATTCTTGAAACCGAACAAGGTGCAGGCAATGTACAAAGCAAACATCAGCGCAGTGACCAGTACGATAACGCCAGTCTAGGTTTAGAACAAGTATGGCACTTTAGCCCTGCATGGACTCAAGACTTAAATGGAGAAGATGGAGTAACACCATCCGGCAACAGTCAGATCGAACGCTTTAACCAAAACCTCAGCAACTACTACGATGCGCAAGCCAAACAATTTATCGCAACTTCAACGGTACGAGATGCGCAGGTGGGTTATCACTTTGAACTTAACCAACATCCAACTCTAGAGCTAAAAGATGTTGCCGATCGGCAATTTCTGATCATCTCCAAAACCTTTTATCACCAAAATAACTTACCCAAAGACTTGAGCCATCAAGTCGAAGCACTCATCCGACAAAGCCAATGGCAACTCGCCCATCTCACCACAAACAATAACGAAGAACGCCAAGCCAATCAGCTCATTCTACAACGACGTAATATTACAGTTGTTCCTGAATATAATCCCTTAACCCAAAGACCCGCAGCCCATCCAATGCGAGCGAGAGTGGTTGGACCGAGTGGAGACGAAATCCATGTGGATGAATGGGGACGTATTAAGGTTCGCTTCCTGTTTACCCGCAATGAAGACCACAGCCATGATGGAGGTGCAGGTGCGAACGACAATGATACCGACTCAGCTTGGGTCGATGTACTCACTCCTTGGGCAGGCGAAGGCTATGGAGCACGCTTCTTACCACGTATTGGAGAGTTGGTCGTGGTTGACTTCTTTGCGGGGGATATTGACAGACCTTTTGTGGTGGGGCGTATTCATGAAGGATACCGTTATCCAACCAAGTTTGATAACAAAGGCAAGTTACTCGATACTAAGAAGTTGGCAGGGATTAAAAGCAAGGAATATCAGGGAAGTGGCTATAACCAACTGAGATTTGACGATACCAACAACCAGATCAGCAGTCAGTTACACAGCAGTTATGGTGCAACTCAACTCAATCTTGGCAATCTCAGTTATCCAAAAGAAACAGAGACCAGTGAAGGGCGAGGTGAAGGCTTTGAGTTAAGAACGGACCAATGGGGCGCAATACGCGCAGGACAAGGCTTACTGCTGAGTACCCATGCACAAGATGAGGCATCAGGTAATCATCTAGATACAACCGAAGCCAAAAGTCAGTTAGAAAATAGTCTAGAGAATGCCAAAGCGCTAAGTGAAGTTGCCAAGCATCAACAAACTGATCCTTTGGAAGTTTTAAATAATTTAAAATACTTCCTTAATCAAATAGAAAAAGGTGAAAAAGACAAAGCAGATGCATTTAAACAAGCTTTAATGCTACTGGCTTCACCAAACTCTATCGCAATGTCGACCAATAGCGACCTTCATCTTTCAGCAGATGGGCAAATCAGCCAGAGCGCAGGCAACAGTATAAATCTGAGTAGCCAAAAGAATCTTGTAGCACATGCAAAAAACAAGATCAATTTATTTGCGGCGCAAGACGGTGCAAGACTTTATGCTGCAAAAGGCAAGGTTGAAATAAAAGCGCATAGTGATGGTGCAGATTTGATTGCGCGTAAAGGCATTCAGATCATATCGACTGAAGATACGATTTATATGATCAGTCCTAAAGAAATTGTATTTCGTGCGGATACATCTGAATTAAGACTGAATGGCTCAGGTATTTTTTCGACCACGCCAGGCTTGTTTGAAGTTAAATCTGGACAGCAGAAACTTAGCTCTGGGATGAAAGTGAGTGCTGGATTACCTTTGTTGCCGATCGTAAATTTTGCACCAGATCAGCCATTACCGACGCTAAAAAGTACCTATGCCCATGACCAACTTGTTGTATTGGCAAAGACCTTCTCTCAAGAAAGTTTTGTCAGTTTGGTCGCACCGATCTTTGGTTTTGATATTCCAGACAGTTTGTATTTAGCCCTGAAAACCGACTTGGAGAATGGTCTAATTCAACCGCCTGAACATACGGTGGTTGCTAAAAGTATCAACGGTCACGCAGCTGGGTTTAATCATCATGACAAGAAAATCTATCTTGCTGCTGATACAGTGTTATCTGCGCTAGAAAATGACAGTAATTTGGAAAGACTTTATACAGTGCTTTTACATGAGTATGGGCATTACATCGATGATCATCTACGAATCAGTGGTAACTATTCATTAGACAATAGCTTTAATCTATATGTGATTGTCAAAGGCAATGTGTTGGAAGAGATCGCGAAGAATTTTAATACCACTGTTGAAGAATTATGCTCACTTAATCAAATTTCTGACCCTAATCTTATTTATATTGGTGATATTTTAAAAATACCCGTAAAAATAGAAAAACTGGCACCTGATGCACCACGAGATGAAGGTGCGGTTTATGCATATAATTTAGGTCAATTGACAGAAGGAAAAGACAAAGGTGCAAATACTGAGTTTGAGTTTGCAGAAATAAGCTCTGAAAAGTTTTCAGGAAAGCTGAAAATCACCCCAACATCGGGGAAAAGAGCCGCAAGAATGCATGCTGATTTCGAGTCGCAAATGGACGAAGTGGTAGATGTCCAATATGAATACTTTGGTGCAGGTGAAGGTAAGTTTTCTAAACAAACTAAAATACTGGCAAATAGGGGAACCATAGACCCCAAAACAGGTAAATATATTAAAAAAGATGACAATAAAGGTGTGCGGATTGAACATGGGCACCAATCTATTGAAAAAGAAGCTATTGGAGAAGATAACCCAAAAGGTGAAATATTTAATCGACTTACAGTTAATGCAATTTATGCAGGAAATTGGTTAAGAGATCATTCCCAACTGGTCTGTGGGGCTGTGCTGAATACAAGCATTGATGTTGCGATAGATAATCAAGGTAAAATTACTACCATAAAACCAACACGTAAGTTAATTTCCAATATATTGGCAGTCTTGGCGTATGATCATTTTTTTGATGAAAATGTCGCAAGTGATTTAATTAGATTAAAAAAGTACGAAAAAAGTGATAGCTATTCTTCAAAATACCGTTCTATCATGCAAGTAATTCTAAAAAAGGGAAATTACAGTAATTTAAGTGAAAAAAATCAGAGGCGTTATAAAGCGTTAGCTTTGAAGGCTTATTTACCTGAAAGCTCTTTACCACATCGTTTATTTCGTGATCTAAGAGGAAAAGATGGCGAGCGTATATTAGGTGTTTATCGTTTTGAAGAACATATCGACAATCCTTTTGGTGCTGATATTTATACCCATATAGACAAAGAATTAAACCCTAAACCGAATGATAAAACCTTTCAAACCAACAGTGATCAGAAATCTGCACAATTTAATTTAAAAAATTATATCGCTGACAATACCCCAAATAATATGCGTGATTCGGCATTTCCAACAGCATTAGAGTATATGTTGGGACAGTTAGAAGAAAGCATGAAACAAAGCAGTAGCTCGGATGCGCCTTTGCGGCATTTGGGCAATGCCTTTCATGTCTTGGAAGATTTTTTTTCACACAGTAATTTTGTTGAAATTACACTGATTAAGCATGGTTATACTGATGTTAGACACAATGTATTAAGAAAAAATAATTTTAGTCGCTATGAACAAATTCCTTTGGTGACAGGAACTTTTGACTCTTGGGATACCTTTGCCAGTATTGGTGGTACTTTGGCGAAGATGATTGATCCACTTAAAGAGTGGAGTGAATATAAAGGAATGGTCTCTGGCGAACGTAGTTTTTCTGATTTGATTATTCAAGAATTTATTTTTACCCTTGATGCGGTGTCTAAAGATAAGAATTTAACCAAAATTTGGTTTCGATACTTAGAGTTAAGGGATGAAATTTGTGCTTTATATGAAGCAGGTTATGTTGATTTGCTAAAAAAAGCAGCAAAAACCATCAGTGAGTTTAAAAAGCAAACCGCACTATTAGAAACACTGGTCACTTCACTGTTTAAATTTTTATTCAAATTTGGCGTGAATAATGTTTTAAAACACTCACATGAGATTGTGAGTGTAAAACAAGGGGTAAATCCTGTGATTCATG
This sequence comes from Acinetobacter sp. WC-743, assembly GCF_000335555.1. NCBI lineage: Bacteria > Pseudomonadati > Pseudomonadota > Gammaproteobacteria > Moraxellales > Moraxellaceae > Acinetobacter > Acinetobacter sp. WC-743. The sequence continues at coordinate 53,661 of NZ_AMFQ01000011.1, forward strand.
GTGATAACCCAAGTCATACACAATTGGGGAAAGACGAAGCACGAAACCCCTTACACTTACTTGCTGCCAATTTAGCGATTATTGCGGTACGTGATGTCGGGACAAAATGGAGGGATTGGTCTAAAAAGCCAACTGCGACAAATAAACAAGCGGTATTAGATACGGCAAAAAGTTATTTTAGACATCCAAGCCGTTGTAATTGGATGGATGAAAGCGTTAAACAATGGGCAAGACAAAATAAGGACAAAGTCAATCAGGCTAGTGATGGCATGCTGCAAAAAGGTTGGGATACGACCCGACAGGGTGCGTATAAAGGTGCTAAAGCGGCGCAAGAAAAAATTGATGAAGCAGCAGAATCGGTCCAAAAAGGTTTAGATATGATCAAGGGTGGGAAAAAGTAATGCATATATTTCAAAAAAAACTAGCGCTATTTCTCCCCCTTTTACTGTGTATCAGTTGTAGTAATGGTCAGTCTACGACAAAGCAAGATGCTGATAAAGAAGGTTTTATAAAGAAAATAAATCCACAACATCAGTTTAAGGTCCATGGTTGTGCGATTAATTATAATGGTACGGATTTATATATGAGTTCAGGCGTTGAGCCATGGCTTAAAGCATTAGGTAAAAACTATCGGGTTGTCGAAAGTGTAGATCCAATTAATCGAATTAATATTTATATATATGATGATATCGGTGTTCGTTTGGTTGAACGAATAGCGGATAAACAAATCGATAGTTTTAGGTTTCGTTTAGAGCGCCCATCACATGATATTCGTAAAGAAACAGATGCAGAAATCGAAGAAGAGTTAAAAAAACCAGATACTGAGCAAGTTAGAAGTATATTTAAAGATGCCATCGAGGTGGATGGTGTACTCGTGGGTGCTTATCCAATGCATGATGAGATCAGGGATAAGTTTCG
>NZ_AMFQ01000012.1:0-730 GCF_000335555.1 Acinetobacter sp. WC-743
TAAGGCTAAAGTGGAGAGTAAAATAGCAATTATATTGTGTTTCATCATTTTTAAATAAGACTATCAATATTTTAGTTTTTATCCTAACTGATAATCTGTACAATATAAAGTTTGATTCTGTTAAAAAATATAAAGGTTAAAGGGGTTTGGCGTTTGTATAATAATAATTAATTAAAATAAAGGTTTAGGACTATTAGCAACACATCTCACTGAGGTCCTATAATAATCTTCAAAGTCATGACCTTTTAAATCGGGTTCTTTAAACATTCTTGAAAAAGTAAAGCCAAAAGCAGTTCGAATCATATATTCATCCCTGGTATTGGTACTTCTAAGGACTTTAGCTGTACCTGTTTCAGGTCCCTTAGGATTTTTTTCTGATGATTTAGAATAATAATCAGGTGCATACCAGTCAGCAACCCATTCTAAGTTTTCATTGATTAAGTCGTAAAAACCTAATGGAGTAGGTTGGTACGCACCTAATTGAGAAACTAAAATGATGGCATCCCCTGAAACCTTACGCGAGAAATCTTTTTGTTGTTCATAACTATTAAAGTTTTTCCCATATTCTACTTTACCATTATCGGTGGGATAGACCACTTGTTGTCCACGATTACGAGCAGCATATTCCCATTGTGCTTCAGTTGGTAAGTCCATAGGTACATTTAATTGTTTGCCTAACCATTGGCAGTAATCACGCGCTTGATACCAATTGAGTCCAGCGGCAGCATCT
>NZ_AMFQ01000013.1:0-166843 GCF_000335555.1 Acinetobacter sp. WC-743
AACATTGTGCCAACACAAATCGCAACGATTACAGGTGTAAATGACAATGTCGTCCCAAATACGGGTCATATAGATAACGCTGGATATAGTAATGACACATCACCACAAATTTTAGGTGAAATTAGTGCTGTTTTAGGTGCAACAGAAGTCGTTGCGATTTATCGGAATGATGGTAATACAAATATTAGAGTTGGAACGGCAACCATTACAGGTACTGGCACAACTTGGGTATTTGATGATAGTGGTTTAAGTGATGGCATAAGTTACACCTATACTGCACGTGTAGAAGATGGTGCTGGTAATCAGGCGAATTTATCAAATGCATATGTATTGAACATAGATACAACCCCACCTTCAGCAAGTACAACGATTAATATCGTTTCGATTACTGATGACACTGGGCTGAATACAACCGATTTTATTACCAATGATACCAGTCTGACAATTAACGGTACGGTTGGAACTTTGGCAGTGGGTGAAACTGCACAAATCAGTATTGATGGCGGTTTGAATTGGATTGATCTGACTGTAAATGCAGGAACATGGCATTATGAGGATACTCGGATACTTTTTGAAGGAGAATATACTTATCAAGTACGTGTAGTTGATGCAGCTGGAAATATTGGTCAGAGTGATGATCAGATAGTGATTGTTGATTTAACAGGACCTTCAGTCAGCACTTTATTGAATATTACATCTATCAGCACAGACAGTGGGACGAGTTCGACGGATTTTATCACCAATGACGAATCAATTACCGTGAATGGTGTTGTCGGTACATTGGCAGCAGATGAACAAGTTCAAATAAGTGTGGATGGTATCAATTGGGTAAATTTAATCGTTATAGGAGGTACATGGAGTTACCAAGACCCTCGGGTTTTAAACACAGATGGTGATTATACATATCAGGTTCGTATTGTTGATATTGCAGGTAATATTGGTGCAACAGACAGCCAAACAATACAAATAGATACGGCTGCTCCAACACAGAATGCATTTATTAATAGTTATATAGATTTAGTTGCCCCTAATACAGGATTAATGGGAGACAATACAGAAACCAACGATACTACCCCGACATTAATTGGCTCGGTCTCTGCTGGGGTGCAAGCGGGCGATATTCTTGAGTTATATGAAAATGGTACATGGATCGCATCGATTACATTGAGTGCTGGTGATACCACTTGGACGTATTCATTGTCTGGTTTGAGCAACGGTGTGACTTATCAATATACTGTTCGTATTGTTGATATTGCTGGTAATACAGGTGTGATGTCACCTACGTTTACATTAACTGTTGATACTATGGCGCCGACTACAACTGTTAGTATCGACAGCTATACAGATGATGTAGGTCTTTTTCAAGGAAATTATAATAACAATACAACAACGGATGACACCACACCGCTCTTAAAAGGTACTTTGAGTAGTGCTTTAAGTTCAGGGGAGGTTGTTGAAATTTATGATGATAGTAATGCGCTGCTAGGTGTTGCTGTTGTTGATGCTACAGGAACAGGATGGAGTTTCCAATTACCATCACTGAGCAATGGAAGTTACACTTATTATGCAGTCGTTGTTGATGCGGCAGGTAATCATGGGACAAATTCTGCGAACTTCACACTGACAATTGATACGCTTGCACCCACCCAGACCACTACTATTGACAGTTTCACTGATGATTTGGGCACGAATACTGGAGATTATCCAAGTGGCTCACATACCGATGATACAGCGCCTCGGTTAAATGGAACCATCAGTGGTGGTGCATTGGCTGCAACGGATGTTGTCCTCGTTTATGAAGGGACAACACAAATAGGTGTTGCAACCTTAAATGCCAGTCGCACAGCTTGGACCTTTGATGTTGCAGGTTTAGTGAATGGTGACAATAAAAATTATACAGCAGTTGTTGCGGATGCGGCGGGGAATTTAGGAACTTTTTCATCTCCAGCATTTAGAATAATTGTTGATAATGTGGCGCCAACACAAACCGCAAGCATCACCAGTTATGTTGATTTTGCTGGTCCTGTTATTGGAATCTTTGGCAATGGTACAACAACGGATGATACTAAGCCTACATTGAATGGTACACTGAGTAGCTTAATTCCAGCGGGTACAGAAATTCGTATTTATGAAGGTTCTGTTTTTATTGGTGTGGCTATGACTACAGGTGGTACAAGTTGGTTTTTCGAATTACCTACATTAGCCGATCCAAGTACCCACACTTATACAGCCAGAGTTGCAGACGAAGCAGGTAATGAATCTCCTGCATCAGCACCATTTACCCTGACAGTTGACTCCACTGTATTACCTGAAGCTATCAATATTAATGCTTTTAACGACAATTATGGCGAAAATATGGGGTATTATTCATCAGGTAGTCAGACTGATGATACCTCGCCAGAATTAATAGGAGTTTTAGGCGCTGCATTGAACCCTGGAGACAAAGTATTGGTGTATCAAGTTGATCCAGTACTGGGTACACCAACACTGTTAGGGGAAGCAGATGTTTTTGAAACGTCTTGGAGTTACGTGCTCTCTGGCTTAAGTGATGGTCGTTATTATTACCGTGCAGAGGTGGTGAACAGTTTTAATAGTGTGTTAGCACAATCCAATTTACTGGACTTGATTGTAGACACGATTGCACCGACAGAGGTTCCATCAATCACTGTTTATAATGATACTGTAGGATTATTTCAAGGTGATTTTATCAGTGGTACAACGACTGATGATACGCACGCGCTTTTAAAAGGAACACTTGATACTGCGTTAATGTCAGGCGAAAGTTTACATATCCATGATAATAATGGCAATTTGGTTGGTATTGCTTCAGTCACAGGCACAACTTGGTCTTTACCTTTATCGTTAGTGACAGATGGTACTTATACCTATACCGCTGTTGTGGTCGATCAGGCTGGTAATGAAGGACCTGAGTCAGCTGCCTTCACATTAATATTGGATACAACACCACCAACTCAACAAGCGATCATTAATAGTTTTACAGATGATGTCATCATGAACACTGGTGATTATGGATCAGGTAGTTATACCAATGATACGCTGCCTGTTTTAAACGGTACACTCAACACAGGTTTAGGTGCCAATGAAGTATTGCGTATATATGAAGGCTCAACCTTTTTAGGTATTGCAACCGTTACAGGTTTAAATTGGACTTTTGAATTTACAAACATTTTAAGCAACGGTAGTCATGATTTTACTGCACGTGTGATGGATGCTGCGGGCAATCAAGGACCGATATCCAACGCCTTTAATTTAATCGTTGATACCATCGCCACCTCACAAACAGCCAATATTAACAATTATATTGATAGTTCGGGTGCTGTTACTGGATTGATGGGGAGCAATACTACGACGGATGATACCACCCCAACCTTGATTGGGGCGGTCACGGCAGGCGTACAAGCTGGTTATACCATTAACCTTTATCAGAATGATGTTTTAATCACTTCAATCGTATTAGCAAATGGTCAGACTTCATGGAGTTATACACCGAATATCTTAGGTTTTGGCACATATAATTACTATGTCAAAGTTGCAGATCAAGCGGGTAATGAAGGCACTGCAAGTCCGATCTTTAGCTTAACTGTTGATGCAACAGCCACACTCAGTTCCATCATGACCGATACCGCTTATGGTCAGGCAGGCAATTACTCTACCAATAATGATGCAGTCAATACTGATTTGATCACTCGTGATAGTACACCAATATTGAATGGTACCATCAGTCGTGCTTTGGAAGCGAATGAGCAAGTGACGATTAGTCTGGATGGTGGGAACAGTTGGATTGTGGTACAAACGACTTTGGGTGCAACCAGTTGGGCGTATACTCCACAATCATCTGGTTATACAGTATCGACAATTGTTCCATTACAAGTACGGATTGAAAATACCGTGAATGGAACGCATGGCTCAACCACTACAACGACATATACCGTTGATTTAATAGCACCATCGATGACTTTGAGTAACCCAGACTTTGCCAATCCTGGTACGATCGATGCTGATGGTGACAAAACAATTCTTGCAGGTGCGGTCCAGTTTAACAGTAGTGTAGATGGTACAGCTGAAGTTGGCAGTGTTGTGGCGCTGATCAATGATATAAACAACGATGGTATTTATACAGAAGGTGTCGATAGTGTCCTCAATGTTGCAACAGTCGCAGCAGGTGGAACATGGAATATGTCATTGAGTTTGACAGCAGGTCAGTACCATCTGGGTTATGTCATTTGGGATGCAGCAGGGAACCGTAGTCGTCTAAGCATGACTTCTGATGTAGATGTTGTGAACAACTTGGGTAATGCGCCATATACCAACAGTGCTTTTGGTACAAATGCAACATTGGGTTATGGTAGCAGTATGGTCATTAACACGAATGGGCACTGGACTTTTGTCAATGACCAAGCGGTTTATGCTGGTGCTTCAACGACAAGTTATACCACCACAGCGTTGACACTCGCATCTGGTACGGTCAGTTCATATTCTTTCGGTGATTACAATCTGGATGGAAATATTGACATCATCGGCACAGACAGTGCTGTAACTTCGACTGCCCCGATTTGGACGGGCATTGCTGGCGGAGGTTTTACTGCTGGTAATGTAAATGCTGGACAGCTTATCGCTCGTGGTGGTTCTGTATTCTTGGATATGGATGGTGATGGATATTTGGATGCTGTGGTTGGTGATAGAGGAAACGACTCCTCAGCATTTTTGAAAAATAATAGTGGTGTATTCAGTGTCTATGGACGGGCATCAGGTAACCCGACAGCCACTGGTCTAAATACATTGACCATGGATCGAGAAAATTCAGCAGTAGATTTAAATAATGATGGTAAAGTCGACCTTGCTTTGCATGCCACCACTAGCCAATCTGGGGTGACAGGCGCTTATACATTAAGTTTGTTGCTAAATAGTGGTAGTAGCAGTGCAACGGGTGCGAACTGGACTGAAACACAGGTCATTACCAATGTGTTCGGAGCCGCTAGAGCAGATGATTCGACCACCCCATTATCGATGACTTGGGCAGACTTTAATGGTGATGGTTATCTCGATTTATATTTAAATACAACTCAAACAGGAACCTCCGCCAATAGCAAAATTTTCCTCAATAACGGTGGTAGCTTATCAAGCAATGGAATTGCAATTGCAAATGATAGCCTAGCTGGAGAAGCATCTGTTGCTGTCGACTGGAATGGTGACGGCAAAATGGATGCAATAGAGGTCGATTATACGACGGGTATTGCGAATCTATATACCAATAACGGTAATGTGGCTACGGGATGGGCGACTACGCAATTGGCTGATATGGGAAATAGCACGTTAAATGGTATCGCCGCTGCTGACTATGATTGGGATGGTGATATTGACCTGTTAGCCAGTTTTAATACGAGTACACAGACACAGTTAATCAGCAACACCAACCAAGTCAAAGATGGAACAGCTTTGCATCTGCGTATTGTGAATGCAGAAGGTCATAACGTCTACTATGGTAATACCGTCCAGTTGTTCGATTCTTCGGGGCGTTTAGTATCCACCCAAATCATAAATCCACAATCAGGAAATTGGGTCAATGATGGTTCTGCTTTGGTCAACATTTTCGGATTGGATCCATCACAAAGCTACACAGTCAAATTATTGGCGAATGATCACGGCGTCACGACGACGTACTCATGGAACGTTACTCCAGGCAGTGCGGTTGACGCACAAGTGTTGACCACAACAGCTGTGACCACTGCCAATGCAACAACATTGGTAGGCACTGGCTATAACGATACTTATGTGGTTTCTAATGTGGTAGGGGGCACCACAGCTTATAACGGCGGTGGTGGCTGGAATTTACCTGTTATGAAAGGCGAAAGCAAAACTTGGGTCGCTTCAGGGGGTATGGATATTATTGATTTCCGTAATGCATCTACAGGTGTAACGGTTAATCTGCAAGCTGGTACGGTATCGGGTTGGGGGACGGTTAGTAATATCACCAATGTTGAAGGAGTGCGAGGTAGTGCACAGTCCGACACATTGAGCGGTAATGCGTTTGATAACATCTTTGAAGGTCGTGGTGGGGATGACATTATTAACCTAGGTTCTAACGCTGGAAATGATCGTTTAGTGTATAACCTGATCAATCCTGCTGATCATGTGACTGGAGGGAATGGTACTGATACGATCAATGGTTTTGTGGCTGGGAGTTTAGCTTTTGCGCCGAATTCTGATGCAGATATCATTGATCTGAGCGGTTTATTGACAGCTTATACTGGCACAGCCTATGTCTACTTTGATGCTGGTACTGGAAGTTATATGCTGGATAGAGCGTCTATAGGTTTGTATAAATATTTGCAAGTCAGTACAGTGGGTAACGATACAGTTATTTCAGTTGATTTAGCGGGTACTGGGAACTTCACTACTCCCTTATTGACACTCAAGAACATCAGCTTAAGTCTGGAATACTTATTGGCAAATGGACAACTGTTACTGGGTTCTTCAACTGCCGCTTTAATTCATATCAATGCGCAAACCACTACAGATACTACGCCAATCGTGAGTGGAACCATTCCTTATGGCTTAAATATTGGTGAGGTTTTACAAATAACCGTAAATGGAACGACCTATAGTACGGCAAACAATACTGTGGTCGTAGATCCTATCAATCACACTTGGTATGTGCAATTGCCTGTCGGTGTAGTCAATGTCGGGCGCTATGATGTAGTGGCAAACATCGTGGATGCGAATGGCTCGATAATCATGAGTGATGCAAGTCGTATGGAATTGGAAGTGCTCAGTTCCTCAGGTTCATTGACGCCTGCTTGGGGGGATGCTGATGTTGGTAATGTCCTTGGTGGTGCAACCATGACACTGGGGCAAAATGGTTTATGGTCATTCTTCCAAACCAGTACGACGAGTGATGTTGGAACGATCTATAACAGTACTGGGTTGAATACCTATACCAATGTCAGTGTGACTGGCGGAAGTGGTGGATTGTCAGGTGCATCATTTGCTGATTTTAATCGTGACGGTTTTATGGATATTTTCACAAACACCAGTACAGGTGCTTCACCGCAAAGTGTGTGGACCACGATTGATGGTATCAATTATAACTATCAGGTACTGGTAAGCGGCACATCGATGTGGAATGGTGCTGTGGTTGCTTATGATAAAACAGGCGATGGTTATCTAGATTTTGCTTATGGCGATACAGGTAATGACTCTATGACGTTTATTACCAATACTGCAGGTAGCCTGTCTTTAATGGCAGGGGGCGTGCAGGGTAAGCCTCCAACAGTAACAGGAAATACGTTCTCTGAAGTCGCGGCAGTGGATTTGACCAATGATGGTGCTGTAGATGTGGTTCAGCATACCAGTGGCGCAACGACACCGACAGCAGGTGGTGCTTATGCCTTGACTTTATTGACCAATGTACAAACTGCCAATAATACGTTTACTCAAATCAATGTGGCTGGTGTATTTAGAACAGGTGCAGCGGGTGATCCAGCCTCTGCGACCGCGATGACATGGGCAGACTTCAACAATGACGGTAAAATGGATTTATTCCTTGGTGCTGGTCGAAATGCTGCAAATACCGCGGATAGTACAGCGAGCCGTGTTTACTGGAACAGTGGCACAGGAAGTCTGTTTGGAACAGCTTCTGGGACTGCGGGCGGTCAGGCAACTTACCTTTCAGATACTTTAGATGGTGGTGCTTCAGTCGCAGTGGATTGGAATCATGATGGTAAAATGGATATTGTGGAATTGCCGCGTTCTGGCGTCAGTGCAGTACCAAACCTATATACCAACAATGGGGCAGGAAGCTTTACGCAAAGTACACTGGGAACTGCAATTACAGGTGTGAATGGAGCTTTAGCAGTAGATTATAATTGGGATGGTACAGTCGATGTATTGGCTTATAAAGGCGGTGCGAATACGATCTTATTGCAAAACAACAATATTGTTGCAGATGGTACCAGTTTGCATTTACGTATTTTAGATGCCAATGGTCTAAACGTGTACTATGGCAACACTGTACAGCTTTACAATAGTGCGGGTACATTAGTCGCATCACAAATATTGAATCCACAATCAGGTGTATTTGGTGCAGATGGTTCAGGTATCGTCAACTTCTACGGCTTGAATGCGAATGACAGCTACACCGCTGTATTGATTAAGAGTGTCAATGGTGTATCTCAGGATGTGGGTGGTTCAGCAAGCCTAGGCGGAAACAGCATTGAAAATATTAACCTCAGCTGGGCAGGTTTAACCGCTGGTGCAGCGACCAAAGCTTATGTCTTATCAGGTGAAGCAACGACCAACGTTGCGAATGGTAAATTCATCGGTACTGGTTATAACGATATTTTCTTTGCAACAGCAGGGACAGACAGTTATGACGGTAGTGGTGGAACGGCAGTGGATTTATCTGGCAACAGTAATTGGAGTGCAACTGGAGGTTTGGATACTGTTGACTATAAACTGGCAGGCAGCACTTCATTGACCATTGATTTGTCTAATATGAGTGCTCAAAACACTGGTTTTGGAACAGCGAGCTTTAAGAACATTGAAGCTCTTGCTGGTGGGAATGGGAATGACACGTTTACAGGCAATACAGCCAATAATCAGTTTGATGGGCGTGGTGGTAATGACACCTTTAATCTTGCCAACGGTGGTCAAGATACTTTGTTATATAAAGTATTGTTAGCCGACGCAACGGGTGGCAATGGTACAGATAGTGTGAATGGCTTTAAAGTGGGTACAGTTGAAGCCACAGCTGACGCAGACCGTATTGATCTGAAATCTTTGTTGATTGGGTATACTGCTGATAGTGATGGCGCTGCACATTATGTGAATGGTATTGCAACGCTTGATTCTGGTGACAATATTGGCAGTTATTTACAAGTGTCTCATAGTGGTGGCAATACTGTGCTGAGTATTGATCGAGATGGTGCAGGTGGTGCATATGCTATGACTAATCTGCTTACACTGAATGGTGTAAATACTGAACTGGAAACATTGTTAGCGAATCATCAGATTATCATTGGTTAAGTTCGCTTAGTTAAAAGAGCTGTCATGTTGGCAGCTCTTTTTTATTTATAATTCTCTAATTTCTTGCAAAAATCAAATTGAGTATATGCTTTAACTTAACTTTAAATATGATACATTTAATATAACCTATCACATATTTTTCGCATCTATATTAACCACAAAATTCATCGTAAATTGATCACCTTACTTATGCGATTTTTCTGCAAGTTTTACTTCATACTGATTATTCTATTTGGATTGAATTCACAGCTCTATGCTTTGGATCAAGTTATCGTTATGCCTGAATCTGCTGCGATCGAAAATTTAGAAGGTCAGCAAGACGCTCAACAATCAGATATTGAATTGGAACAAGAGGCTTTATTTCATATTGAAAATCCAGAAAATAGCCTAAGGTACCTTGACGAAATTAAAGATCAAAATGAAGATTTTTTACAACAAAGTGAAATTCAGAAAAAATTAGCGGAAGAGCATGAGCAGCAATTGGCAGATTATTCAATTCTGAGTAACCAATTTTATGAAAATGATCGAATTCGGATCTTTAATTATACAGCTTATAATGTACAGCAATTAAAAACTTCATTGATCAACCCAAACTCAAATAGTGCCTCTGTAAATGAACTTTATCTGTCCTTTGGTTACGGAATTGAGTTTAAGATCAATGCTTTAAATAGAGTGGGTTATGAATATATTTCCAGTTTTCCCTATGATCGAGGACAACTCATACGACTATTTTGGATTCACACATTAACCTATTAATTTAAAGAATATTTTTATCTAAAAATAAGTAGTGTGAATAAATCATGTTGAAATAACTACACGTTGAAACACAAGCTTGCGTTGAACTTCACATTACACAGTTAAGCTTAGAAAATAAGATGAATAGGGCGCTACTGTCATGATGAAGAAAATTATTTTACTCGGTGTTTTAGGTGTTTCACTCACAGGCTGTATTGTTGCACCATACGATGATGATCATCGTGGTGGGCATGGTCGATATGATCATCGTGATCGTGACCGTTGGGATCATCGTCATGATCGTGACCGCGATCGCTATGATCGAGATCGCAATGATCGTGACTGGAATTGGAAAACGCGTTAATTATTGATTGTAAAAATGGGCTGTAAATGCCCATTTTTTTATACGCAAATTGATCAATCAAATTCATGCGATGAATTTATTGTTTAATCATATAAAGCTTTTATTGCCATGCTTTACTTCTCAAGTGTAAATAAATTTGCGCTAGATAGAACAAAATGATGTACAAATTAAATTTGATCAAATCTCCATCATATTATTTTTTTAAACAAGCCTGCTTGTACCACACCAGCTTTGGTTTGTTTTTGCAGTTGCCACGTTGCAGGTAAATTCAATTGATTTAAAGCGCGATCTGCTTCAACATAAATCAATGCGTCATTAGACAAATATGGATCAGCTTTTTGAGCCAATTCTTCCCATAAATTTAAACTATAGGGTGGGTCTAAAAATACCAAATCAAATTGTTCATTCAGGTTGGACAACGCTTGTTGTGCTGTCTGAATTTTAAGTTGGCAATTTTCTACTTTGAGTAATTGAATATTATCTTTTAAAAACTTTGCCTGTTTAAGATTTGGTTCAATCATCACTACATAACGCGCACCACGAGATAATGCTTCAAAACTTAAAGCACCTGAACCTGCACAGAGGTCCAGCACTTTAGTATTTTGAATATCCCACATCAACCAGTTAAATAAAGTTTCTCTAACACGGTCAGGTGTAGGGCGCAAACCCTCAATATCAGCAAAAGGGAGAACACGTCGTTTCCATTCTCCACCAATAATTCTTAATTGGTTTTTCACTTTATTATTCACTGATATCAGCCTCATTGGATGGTGCGGTAGCTGGTTGCGGAGTATTGTTTCTATGCCCTTGAGTATTGCTATGATTCTGCGCTGAATTGGTTGCTGAGTTTGGCTTTGGTTTAGGCATTGCATTTGGATCAGCTGCAAGTGAAACATCACCACTCGGCAATTCACCCGGTTTGATCCCAGCAGTCATTAAACCGCCACTGACCTGATGATTGAGTGGAGCAATTGGATTTTTCTTACGTGTTAATAGCCAATAATCAAAAACTGGACGGGCAATTTTTGCAGCAGAACCCCCATGACGACCATTTTCCCAAATCACTGCAATGGCAATTTCAGGATTTTCAGCAGGCGCAAAGCCAACAAATAGACCGTGATCGAGCTGACGAGCTGTAAGTGCAGCTTCGTTATAACGTTTTCCTTGAGCAATACTCTTGACCTGCGCCGTCCCTGTTTTACCTGCAATTTGATACATTGGTGTACGAATACCACGACCTGTACCAGATTGAATCACGTCCACCATTGCGTCACGCATTTTGACCCAGTCATCATCGGTACCGCTAAAATTGATTTTTCCTGTAGGTGCGTTATGCACAGGATGTTTTTTTGCACCTTTGGATTCGCGTAAAACATGTGGTGTTACATGCGCACCATGATTGGCGGTAATCGCCGTTGCCATAGCAAGCTGTAAAGGTGTTGCAGTAAATGCACCTTGTCCAATACTCACAGAAATCGTTTCACCCTTGAGCCATTTGCTCTTACGGGTACGCATTTTCCATTCTGGGCTTGGATAAAGTCCTGTACTTTCACTCGGTAAATCTACTCCAGTTTTTTCGCCAAAACCAAATTGGCGCATCCACTCGTTCATACGGTCGATACCCATTTGATAAGACAAAATGTAGAAATAGGTATCACAAGAAACGACGATGGATTTATGTAAATTGACAGAGCCGTGTCCTGTTTTTTTCCAGTCACGGAATTTATGCGAGTCGCCAGGTAAATGGAAATAACCTGGATCAGAAATAGCAGTGCCCCAATCCACAGTTTTAAAGTGAATTCCCCCTAAACCTTCCATTGGTTTGATGGTCGAACCTGGCGGATAAGTTCCTTGAACAGCACGGTTATAAAGCGGTTGATCGAGATTATCACGCAAGGCTGTATAGTCATCATGCCCGATCCCAGTGACAAATAAATTGGGGTTAAAGCTTGGACTGGAGACGAGTGCTAGAATCTCACCTGTACGAGGATCAATAGCAACAATAGCACCACGACGATCTTTCAGTTGTTCAGCTGCTACAGTTTGTAAACCATAATCAAGTGAAAGATAGAGATCATTACCACGCGTTGATTCTTTACGACCTAAATGGCGTAGCACATTCCCGTGCGCATCAGCTTCAATAGATTCATAACCTGGAACACCATGTAATAAATCTTCATAAGATTTCTCTACACCGATTTTTCCGATTAAGTTGGTTCCTACATAACTGTCTTTATCAATGGATTTAAGTTCTTTGTCATTGATACGACCCACATAACCAATCACATGTGCAAATAGCTCGCCATGTGGATAGTAACGTGTCATCTGTGTTTCGATATCTACCCCAGGAAACTGAAATTTAACTTCACTGAAGCGTGCAATATCTTGCTCAGTTAAATTCAGTTTTAAGGTGACACGTTCGGTTTTTTTAGAGGTTTTAATACGACTATTAAAACGGTCAATATCTTCTTGACTCAGATTTAAAATAGGAATTAAACGTTGAACGGTACCCTCAATATCTTCGACATCAGCTTTACTTAATGTTGCTGTGAAAACAGGGTAGTTATCAGCTAATAAAATACCATTACGGTCATAGATATAACCACGTGCAGGCGCAATCGGCTGTAAGCGTATACGGTTTTTATCCGATGCTTCACTAAACTCTTGATGATGAAAAATTTGCAGATAAGCATAACGTGCAATCAGTAGACACATAAAAAATGAAACAATACCAATCGCAAAAAAAACACGGCTGCGAAAGATGCGTTTTTCTTGTTGGACATTTTTTAAAGGAAACTGCTGCTTCATACGTCGTCGGCTTTGAATACTGAAATTGGAGAGTGCGAGGGCGAAACATTTTACCCTAGATTGAGGATTAAAAAGTAAAAAACACAAATAACTCGTAAAAATTTATTTTAACTAAATACTCGAACAAATCATGTTCGATCACATGGTGCGGATTTGACCTTAGCGACATTAAATTTATAGTGTTTTGTATATGAGTGCTAAAATAATTCTGTTAAAGTCGAGCATTAAGGATAAAGAACTCGACCCAAGTTAACGTTAGGGGTAATGGAGAAAATAATGAGAAAAATATTTCCCTTATTAATATTAGTCGCTGTAGGAAACTTCGCGCATGCTGATGTTAAAGAATATTTGCCAGATTTGAAGGGAATTTTACCAGAGGCGAAGATTAAGCCTGAGGATGCATCTAAATGGAACTTTGGTGCAGGTGTGACTCAACAAATCGTTCACTTCAATGCTGAGTGGGTCAACCCTTATGGAATTGCCTATACCAAATTAGGTGCTTTTTATAATGGCGACAATGCATTTGCTGGACAAGTGGGTTATCGAATTCCTGTTGCATTAAATGGCACTGACAAAAATGGATTCTATGTGGGACTGTATGGTGGCTCACTTAAAAGTAAAAAAGTAGACGGAAGCGATGAAGTTCAATATGGTGGTGGGGCTGATATCGCTTATGTATTATTGAATAAAGAACGTATAAGTACATTCAGTGTGGGTATGGGTGCAGGAAGTGAACTTCATAATAAAAATGGAGATATGATCTTGGAAACTCGCCCTCAGATACAATTCGCTTATACTTTAAGTGTAGGTTTTTAAAATTTTATGATTTTATACAGATCCTTCGACCGCCAATAGAAATAAATACGAGAGTCATGCATGTTGGAATACGTTAATGGTTTGTGGCACGCTTTTACGGCTAGACCCGATCATCTTGCTATCTTAAGTATCATTCCTGTGACTGCCTTTGTAACTTGGGCACACGTTTGGATGGCACTGAAAATGGTATTCTATCCAATTACGTTTTGGGGATTTCATTTAGGTCCTTTACCCGTAGGTTGGCAAGGCATTGTGCCACGTAAAGCTGGACGAATTTCTGGCATTATCACCGACAATACCTTATCTAAATTGGGTTCTTTGCGTGAATTTTTAGATGCCATGGACCCAGAAGATATGGCACGTATCATCGGAGAACAGGTTGGCTTTGAACTTGAGCATCTGATCGATGAAGTGATGTTGGATCGCAATGCTGTATTATGGGAAAATTTACCTTATTCCATCAAACGTCGTATTTATGGACAAGCACATAAGCAACTACCAGGTACCTTAAAAGAACTTGTGACCGAACTGACCATGAACGTTGAGTCACTGGTCAATATGCGTGATATGGTGGTCAATCAAATGGAAGGTGACCGCCGTTTGATGGTGCGTATGTTTTTAAAAGTCGGTCAGAAAGAAATTAATTTTATTTGGCATATTAGTGCTGTTATTGGAAGTTTTTTTGGTATTTTTCAAATGTTTGTGTACGTTTTTGTACCACAACATTGGACTGTTCCGTTCTTTGCAGCAGTGTGGGGGTTTCTCACCAACTGGATTGCAATCTGGATGGTATTTAACCCTATAGAACCGCATTACATTCGTTACCCACAATTTTTTGAACGTACAAAAAATCGAAAATTTCCATGGATTAAACCTGTTATTCCTCGAATAGGCACATATAATGTTCAGGGCGCGTTTATGAAACGCCAAGAAGAAGTGTCAGAAGTCTTTGCAAGTGTAGTGACTGAAGACCTCATTACGTTAAAATCGATCATGACAGAAATGATGTATGGTCCAAAGAAAGATAAAACACGCCGTATTGTGAAGCGTCATATTAACGAAATTATGGAAACTCCATTGGTTCGTACGTCTTTGCAATTGTCTTTGGGACCAAAAGAGTATGCAAAACTCAAGACAGACTTGATTGATCGATCAATTGAAATTACGATGGTGCCTGTTTGCGACCCAGCGTTTAATGCGAGCCGTGCACAGAAAATTTTTCAAATGTTTAAAGAGCGGATTAGAGAGTTAACGCCGAAAGAGTTTCAAAATTTGTTACGTCCTGCATTTCAGGAAGACGAATGGATTTTGATTGTACTGGGTGGTGTCACTGGATTCTTTGCTGGTTTAATACATTTATTTGTGGCTTTCTTATAAATTTGATGCCATTACGATGATAAGTTTTAATTTGTCATGGCAAACGGTATCATAAATATTGTTTTAAATGAGGATGTTTTTTTATGCGCATTATATTACTCGGACCACCTGGAGCAGGTAAAGGTACACAAGCTCAGTTGATCTGTAAGCGCTACAATATCCCACAAATTTCAACCGGTGATATGCTCCGTGCTGCGATTCGTGAAGGTACTGAATTAGGTCTTAAAGCTAAAAGTGTAATGGAGTCAGGCGGTCTAGTATCTGATGAGCTTATTATCGGTCTAGTAAAAGAACGTATTGCACAACCTGACTGCGTGAATGGTTGTATCTTCGATGGTTTCCCACGTACGATTCCGCAAGCTGAAGCTTTGGAAAATGAAGGCATCACGATCGATCATGTGATCGAAATAGAAGTGCCTGATGAAGAAATCGTAAAACGCCTTTCTGGTCGTCGCCAACATCCAGCATCTGGCCGTGTTTATCATACGATCTATAATCCACCTA
This sequence comes from Acinetobacter sp. WC-743, assembly GCF_000335555.1. NCBI lineage: Bacteria > Pseudomonadati > Pseudomonadota > Gammaproteobacteria > Moraxellales > Moraxellaceae > Acinetobacter > Acinetobacter sp. WC-743. Next base: position 15,650 of record NZ_AMFQ01000013.1, read on the forward strand.
AAGTGGAAGGTAAAGATGATGAGACAGGTGAAGATCTTGTTCAACGTCCAGATGATGAAGAAGCAACCATTCGCAAGCGTTTAGGTTCTTATCACAATGAAACTGAACAATTGGTAGGTTTCTATCAAGGTCGTGCAGCTTCTGGAGAAAATGCACCGACTTATAATAAATTAAACGGCTTGCGTGGAATCGAAGACGTTCAAAAAGATTTATTTGCTATTTTAGATAAATAATCCTTTAAGTTAAAACTTGACCTTAAAGTTTTGACAATCGAAGAGACCTGATTCATATTAGGTCTCTTTTTTTGTTAGCGTGACATTTAGCATGAAGCTTTTATTAATTGCCTTGGTCATTATCAGTGTTCTGGTTTTATTGGGCTTGTTGTATATGAGCTTTAAATTGTTACGCAAAGCGCAAAAAGAAGAAATGCAACAACGCCACGAGATGAGAAAAACAGGTGAATACCAAGTTCATCCTCAAGTGGCAGAGGAATGGAAACGACTCGAAAAAATGAAGAAAGATTTGGAAAATAAAAAATAAAGCATCAAGGATAAATACTGAGGGGTAAATACATTCTTATCCATCATGGATGTTCAATATTCAAAACAGATGAGTTTTGCTGATTGAAAGATGTAAGCAAATAATTATAAATACTTTTTCTATCAAGCTACATGTTATATTTAAAGCACACTATTATAAAAAGACGATCAAAATGAAATGGATTGCCATAGCTAAACACAGAAGTGAATATATAGCGCCGATTACTTTTTCAAAGGGGGCTTTGCTAAAGATAGGAGAAAAATATCAAGGCTCGGAGAATTGGGACAATTGGTATTTCTGCAAAGTTGATGACGGATTAGAGGGCTGGGTTCCTGCACAAATCATTGAATGGGTTGATAAGCTTCAAGGCTATGCAAAAGCGGATTATACAGCGAAAGAGTTAAATGTAGATCAGGGCGATCTATTGGTCGGCGAAGAGCAATTAAATGGTTGGATGTGGTGTAGTAGATCGTCTGATGGGCAATCAGGTTGGGTGCCGTTAGAGGTACTCAATCAAATTTAATAGAAATTATACTAAGTCATTATTTTAGCATAAAAATTTTATACTAACGTGAGTTCGACGCAACCATACCTTTAACTTATTGAAAAAAATAAATCTGTGCGGAGTCTTGCTGAGTTTTCATCCATTTTTTGGATCAGCCTGCGGCTCACCGCAAAACTCGTCAACCACCAGCAAGATATTTAATCAGTCGCAGAAACAATATCTTATAAAAGTAGTCCTGCCTCGAACAGTTGCGGATGACGTTTCCGAGTATCATATTTCATCAAGGATTTTTATCGAACTCAGGTGATAATAAAGCAATGATTAATCAAATCTTCAATGCTATCAACGGTGCGGCTGGTTGAATTAAGCCGATTTGATTTCTTTTGTCGCTCCAAACTCAAATTTATCAGGCCAATTGCAAACGTCTGATACCACACATTCATGACATTTTGGCTTGCGCGCGATGCAACAGTAACGACCATGTAAAATAAGCCAATGATGAGAGTCGATGATAAATTCTTTTGGAATCACTTTGATCAGACGATGCTCAACCTCAAGCACATTTTTACCGACAGCAAGCCCTGTGCGATTACCTACACGAAAAATATGTGTGTCAACAGCCATGGTGGCTTGACCAAAGGCTGTATTCAAGACAACATTTGCTGTTTTACGCCCCACCCCGGGCAATGCTTCTAAATCAGCACGATTATCAGGAACTTGGCTGTTATGTTTCTCAATCAAAATTTTACATGCTTTAATGACATTTTCTGCTTTGGAATTATATAAACCAATGGTTTTAATATATTCCTTTAAGCCTTCCACACCCAATGCATAAATTTGTTCAGGAGTATTGGCAACAGGAAATAATTTATCGGTGGCTTTGTTGACACTGACATCTGTTGCTTGAGCTGAAAGTGTTACAGCAACCAAAAGTTCAAATGGTGTGGAATAATTCAGTTCAGTTTTTGGATTTGGACGTTGTTCACGAAGTCTTTCAAAGAAAATTTGAATCTGTTTTTTTGTCATATTTTTTACAGTCATTCACTTTCTCCTTGTAAAACAGATAATTGTCGTAATAATTGGTCAAGTTGATCTTGCTTATTTTGATCGGCTCGTACGCTGAGCTGTTTTTCTAATTTTTTAATTTGTGTACGTAGTTTAGCCAGTTCAATGGTGGTTTTCGCATCTGTAACGATGGGTTTCTTTTGAGGTGCTTCTACGATTTCAATCGTCGGTAAAGACTGACTATTTTGAGTAATCTGTGCAAATAACTCTGTATCAATCTCTGCACGAACTACAGGACCTTTACGATGAATACGCTGTTTTTCTTCACGTTGAATATGCGCATAGTAGCGACTGCGTAAATCATTTTGTTCGAATAGGCGTTGCTCATTATTTGGGATGGGTTGAATATCTTCAACTAAGTCGATGCAGTCTACAGGGCAGGGCGCAATGCACAACTCACAGCCTGTGCAAAGATCTGTCAGTATGGTGTGCATTAATTTTCCTGAACCAATAATGGCATCTACAGGGCAAGCACTTATACATTTTGTACATCCGATACATTCATCTTCACGAATCACTGCCTTCATCCGTTGCGGGCGACCATCGCTTTGAATTGGCCACACACTCGGTTCTGCAATCAGTTTATTTCGATGAAGCAATTCTGCCAAAGCGTCAGCAACAGGTTGTCCCCCGGGAACACATTTATTGGCATCTTCACCTTCCACAATGGCTTTGGCATAGGGTAAACATCCATCACGGTGACCGCAGAGTCCACATTGTGTCTGAGGCAAAATTGCATCTATTTGCTGAATGATGGAGAGAGATGAATTCATGTGACTAAAGACTTTAAGCAAAAATAAACAAGAGCTGGGTAAAAGCGTAGCGATGATGCGGATTTTAGCATGTTTTATGTTGAAAATCTTTGCTCTAAATTAGCGCTAAAAATGCGCTAATTTAGATCAAAATCAAGGTGTATTTTATGGAATAAAATGCCAATAATTAGACTATTTTTTATAGCTTGATTAGAAATTATCATATTGAATTTAAATATTATTTGAAAAAACATTTGAAAAAAGGTTGTGGATTGTCCACAAAAGCGATTAAATACTTTGCGCCAAAATTTATCATTTTATTGAAAAGTTTGACCTTTTTTGTATCATTTTCTGCTGAGGAATGAACGTTGAAATATAGTAGCCTGAATGACTTTTTAAATTACGTAAAAGCACGTGATCCAAATCAACCAGAGTTTTTGCAAGCTGTGGAAGAAGTGATGACCAGTTTATGGCCATTTATTGAAAAGAACCCAGAGTATGCTGAACAAGGTTTGCTTGAGCGTCTTGTAGAGCCTGAACGAGCTATTCAATTTCGTGTTTCTTGGGTAGACGATAAAGGTCAAACACAAGTTAACCGCGCTTTCCGTGTCCAATACAATTCTGCAATTGGTCCATTTAAAGGCGGTATGCGTTTTCATCCATCGGTAAACCTATCAATTTTAAAATTCTTGGGTTTTGAGCAAACTTTTAAAAATGCTTTAACCACATTACCTATGGGTGGTGGTAAAGGCGGTTCTGACTTTGATCCTAAAGGTAAGTCAGAAGGCGAAATCATGCGTTTCTGTCAAGCATTGATGATCGAACTTTATCGCCATTTAGGTTCAAACACCGATATTCCAGCGGGTGATATTGGTGTGGGTGGACGTGAAGTGGGTTATATGGCTGGGATGATGAAAAAACTCAGCAATGACACTTCATGTGTATTTACAGGTAAAGGCTTGTCTTTTGGTGGCTCATTGGCTCGTCCAGAAGCAACAGGTTTTGGTACAGTTTATTTTGCTGAAGAAATGCTTAAAACTCGTGGGGATAGCTTTAAAGGCAAAACTGTCGCTATTTCTGGTTCAGGAAATGTAGCTCAATTTGCAGCAGAAAAAGCAATGTACTTGGGTGCAAAAGTGGTTTCTCTTTCTGACTCGAATGGTACAGTCTATGTAAAAAATGGTTTTACCAACGAACTCCTTGCAGAAGTGATGGAGCTTAAAAATGTAAAACGTGGACGTATTTCTGAATTTGCTTCGAAACATGGCTTTGAATATTTAGAAGGTCAACGTCCTTGGTCAATTCCATGTGATATTGCTTTGCCATGTGCAACACAAAATGAATTGAATGAAGATGATGCCATAGTATTACTTGAAAACGGTGTAATCTGTGTTGCTGAAGGTGCAAATATGCCTTCTACACTTGAAGCTGTTGAAAAATTTGTTGAAGCTAAAATTCTTTATGCGCCAGGTAAAGCATCCAATGCGGGTGGTGTAGCAACTTCTGGTCTTGAAATGTCTCAAAACTCAATTCGTTTGGGTTGGACTTTTGAAGAGGTTGATGAGCGATTACATGCCATTATGAAAGAAATTCATCGTAATTGTGTGAAATATGGTACGCAAGAAGACGGTACAGTTAACTATGTAAACGGTGCAAATATTGCTGGTTTCGTAAAAGTTGCTGATGCAATGTTAGCGCAAGGTGTATTCTAATATAGAGAAGCGATTTTTCGAAATAGATCAAAATTTTTTCTTAAACCGAGTTAAGTGATTAGCTCGGTTTTTATTTGATCAAGATACAATTTTTGTTTAAGGTTGGGTTGTCGTTTCAATAATTGAATCAAACGTATACTGGTATTGAAATTGATCTGCTGCTGGATGCAAAATCTCGGTACGTTTTACTTTAATAATTTGGGTTAATTTAGGATTGTGTGTAAAACCATCAATGCTGTCATAGAAATAACTCGGTTGTTTTTCAAGATATGTTTTTTCTCCTGTTGAATTGATAGTTAATTTGCGAACTAAAAGGCATGTTTGTGGTGCTACGCCTTCACACGGTTTGGTCTCTGGACTAACTTCTAAAAAAATCATTGTCGTTGGCTGTTTTTTAGTTGCATGCTGTTGTGTAACTTGAGTTTCAACAGGGGCTTTGGACTCAGTTTGGGGTTGTTTTGTGCATGCAATCATCAACAAAGGCAAGAGTAGAACAGGGCTTAATTTATAATTCATCGTATTTACCATGTATTGATGTTAAGTAAAAGTATTGATTACAAAGGTAGATCAGCGATAACTTGAATCAGTTGTGATTGAGTATGTTGGTGAATCAATTAAAAGCCTGCTGAATAATTTTAGATTTTTAAATAAGGAATCAAACAATTTAATCTTTTAAATAAGTAAATTAAGTTAGGTGTTATATCAATAGGTTTAACTCAAAAAGAAAAGCTGAAGTTTAACTTCAGCTTTTCATTAAATTATTTTACAGTTTCACGCTCAATAATCATGTCTTGCACATAAGCATATTTAGACTGATCAGCAGCAGGATTTTTAATTTCATAACGTTTTAAACGTACAACTTGGCGTTCACCTGGATTATGTGTAAAGCCTTCGATTTGGTCATAGAAATATGTCCAATCTTTGTCTACTTGAGTTTTTACGCCGTTGTCAGCATATTTGATTTCACGTACTTGAAGGCATTGCATTTTCATCACGCCAGCAGAACATTCTTTAGTTTCTGGGCTAATTTCTAAGAAAATAGTTTCGCCTTGGCTTTGATATTTCGTTTCAGGTGTCATTTTACCTGTAAACACAACTTTACCGCCTGTCGCATTCACTAAAGTTAAAGTTGGGCTTTCAGTATTGGCTGTGTCAAGTACAAAAGCAGTCTTGCCTGCTTGGAACAATGAAGCAGCAAAGCTTTCTTGCTTCATTAATTCAGGTGAACACATCATGTTTGTAGATGCAATATTGCCTGTAACAAGCAAGCCATTTTCAACTTTTGCACTTGTCATTAAACGGTTACAACCTGTAGCGACACTTAAGCGTTGATCAGCAAAGTTGAGTACGATTGGCTGTTTAGTTTCAGTTGGTTGGTATGACCACTGATAAGCATTTAAAGTTTGTTGAGCAGTACCTTGTTGTTGTAATACTTTCACAGCGGTATCACCTAATTTTTGAATATCACCCGATTGACAAGCAGCAAGCGCTAAAGGAAGTACAGCTAAAGCTAAATATTTGAATTTCATATTCTATTCACGTTATTGAAAACTAGGCACAGGATAAAGCATTGTCCATAAAAAGATATGGAGACAGTTTATTAGTTCGGTTTCAAAATGTATCCATATAACCAAAAATTAAACAATACTTAACAAATTGTTATCAATTGTAATGAATTTGAGCCAATTCAGCAATTTAGTCGAAGCGATAAATATCCATACCTAATGCACCCATCGAAAAACTGCTATGTACAATACTAAAGCGATGTCCAGTTCCCATTGCAAAAAAGAGTGGTGCAAAATGTTCGAGCGTAGGGTGGTTTTTTTCGATATAGGGTAAAGCGTCCCACTGCAATACTGCATCATAATCACTATGATTTAATTTACTTACGACATAATTTCTAAAGCTTGAAGCCCACTGAGGAACACGGTTATTTTGATCTTGCCAAGATAACTCTCTTAGATTGTGTGTAATGCTACCTGAGCCTATCAGTAAAATTTGTTTTTCACGTAATGGGCGAAGCGCCTGACCAATTGCATAGATCTGATCAGCATTCATGGTCATCGGTAGGGAAATTTCAATCACTGGAATGTCTGCATCAGGATACATGTGTAACAGAGGCATCCAAACGCCATGATCACGTGGACGTGTACTATTTGCATGCGCAGGGAGTTGAGCTTCAGCCAGTAAATGTAAAATTTCTTCGGCGAGTTCAGGATTTCCCGGTGCAGGGTAACGCATCTCATAGAGTGCTTGAGGAAAACCTCTAAAATCATGCCATGTTTCAGGTCGTACACCTGTATTTACTTCCAGTGCATCACTTTCCCAATGTGCTGACATCACAACGATCGCTTGTGGTACGGGAAGATTTAGCCCAAGTCGATGTAAAGCAGGACCAACTTGTTCGGGATCTAGTGCAAGCATGGGTGAGCCATGTGAGATAAATAAACCGGGAAGTGTTTGTAAGTTCATATCTTTGCGCCTAAATGATCGTTGAATAAATCAAAAGTCCATTCTAACTCAATGAATAATTGGGCGTCAGTGTTCTACTTCAATATCCTGTTGCATGAATACAACATATTCTTTAAAGCTGAAATTATCGATGACGAGATATTTAGGCGTGTAAATCGATATTCCTAAAATTAACCTGCACGATGATACGGGTGATTATGATTTATACTCATCGCACGATACAGTTGTTCGATTAACATGACACGCACCAATGGATGAGGAAGTGTTAGTTTAGAAAGCGACCAGTGCCACGCCGCTGCTTTGCGAACTGCTTCTGAATGACCATCGGGTCCACCAATTGCAAGCACGACATCATTACCTTCGAGCATCCAACTTTTCATGGTTTCAGCCAGTTTTTCTGTACTGAATTCACGACCACCTACCTCAAGTGCAATTAATGTTTCCCCTTGTTTGAGTTGACCAAGAATACTGTCACCTTCGATTTGACGGTATTTTAAAATATCTGCTTCTGAATCATTTTTGCCACGTTTAGCCATGGGTAATTCAATAATTTGAGTCTGTACAAAAGGCTGAATTCTTTTGAAATAATCTTCAAAACCAGTCAGTACCCATGCAGGCATTTTTTGACCAATAGTCAGAATACGGATTTTCATATTAACAATTTCAAACGCTGGAATTACGCCATTATAACGTGATATTGGTTATCCTCAGGCATACAACAAAAACTGTTTTTCCTATTGCTGTTTTTTTAATGATGTTTATTGCATAACTTTTATTGAGCTTATCTATGTTGATGCATTGTCTAATGACTAGAATTTTAAAACAAATGATCCTGATGCTTGTACTGAGCTTTATACTCCCAATATGGGCTATGGCAGCTCAGCCTCTCAATATTCAGCAAGCTGAACCTGATCGGCTTAATAGCTACCTAAAACAAGTGATTCATCCTCAAGCTTTTAGAAATTATCAAAATATACAAGAGCTGGATCGCGTTGCTGCCTTTATTAAACAACAAGTCGAACAGTTTTCTATTCCATGTGAATATCAAACTTACGCGGTTGATGGAAAAAACTATCGTAATGTGGTTTGTCATTTGCAAATGGGACATGCCAAAAAAGTGATTATTGGGGCGCATTATGATGTTTATGGTAATTTCAAAGGTGCAGATGATAACGCCTCTGGCGTTGTTGGACTGATAGAGACGGCTCGAATTTTGGCAACAAATCGACGCCAGTTAAAGCAAAATATTGATTTTGTGTTTTATACCTTGGAAGAGCCGCCTTACTTCCGTACAGAACACATGGGCAGTTTTATCCACGCCCAGTCAATATTAAAACAGAAAGATCAAATTCAAGCGGTCTATATTTTGGAAATGATCGGGTATTTCGATCATAAAAATGTGCAAGATTACCCATCAGGATTGGCTGCATTTTATCCCAAACATGCAAATTTTATTGGTGCTGTGAGTAATTTTAGCTCACGCGCAATAGGTGAAAAATATTGTTCGTCTATGAAAAATCTAAAGCGTTTGGATTGCCAAAGACTCATTGCACCATCATTTGTCAAAGGTGTGGATTTTTCTGATCATTTGAATTATTGGCGTTTCGATATTCCTGCTATTATGATTACCGACACGGCATTTTTTAGAAATAAGCATTACCATACTCCAGAGGATACGGTTGAAAAGCTTAATTTAAATAAAATGGCTGATGTGGTTGATGGTCTAGTCAATACTTTGTTAAAAGACTAATTCTAGGTATGTTTTTCATCAGTCAAAATTACTTTAAATAAGGAGAGCTTATGCAATACGGTGCAATGCAATTGCTCTCAATGTGGATGAAAGATCGCAAAATTCAAAATCAGTCTGAGCATACATTGGATGCTTACTTTCGAGATGTATCGAATTTTATTGATTTCTGCTATGACAAACAGCTTGAATTAAAACAAGTAGAAGCATCAGACTTACGTGAATATGTGGCTTATCGTGTTGAACATGATCAGCTTTCCACCAGTAGTCTACAGCGCCATTTGACTTCGATTCGTCAATTCATGAAATGGGCAAAACAAGGCGGTTACTTGGAAATCAATGCTGCTGATGATTTTCAATTGAAACGTCAACCTCGACCATTACCTGGGATGATTGATATAGAAACGATCAATCAAATCATGGATCAAGCAGAACCCGAAAAACCAGTAGAAAAGCAATTATGGGTGAGAGATAAAGCGATACTTGAGTTGCTCTATTCCAGTGGTTTACGGCTTGCAGAAATTCAGCGTTTAACGATTCGTGATATTGATTTCAATCGGCATTTATTAAGGATCACAGGGAAAGGCAATAAAACTCGAATCGTTCCCTTTGGCTCTAAGGCGCGTGAGAGTCTAGTCGAATGGTTGAAAGTTTATCGAATTTGGCAAGGCGAATTTAGTCCAGATGCTTTTGTTTTTATTACGCAACGTGGCAATAGTATTACACCTCGACAAATTGAAAATCGTGTGAAGTATCAAGCCTTACGAGCAGGAGTAAATGTTGATTTACACCCTCACTTACTGAGACATTGTTTTGCCAGTCATATGTTGTCTAATAGTGGTGATTTAAGAGCGGTTCAAGAAATGTTAGGGCATAGTAATTTAACCACGACTCAAATTTATACGCATGTCGATTTCGATCGTTTGGCACAAGTCTATGATCAAGCACACCCAAGAGCATCAGCTGCAAAAATAAAATAAAAATAAGTAAAACAACGTTGAATAGTTTTTAATTCATGTGAAATTTGGTTTATTGATAAGAATAACTAAACATTTTGTAAATATTTAGCTTGATGGAAAATAAGAATGCTGAGTATTTAAGTATATCATTGATGTAAATAATACTCATTAACTTTTATGGGTATTAACTTATACTTAAAACTAAATAGGAAAAATTATATGCAGGCGTTTATAACAAGAGGTTGCTCAACTGATCATGGGGGTAAAATTATAGAAGGCGAAGATTCTTGGTTGGTTGAGGGAAGGGCGGTACATCTAGAAGGAATGACTCATTATTGTCCAAAATGTAAAATATTATCTAAAGCGATTGGAACTGAACGTGGATTTATATTGATTCAAGGTAAAAACCCGATTGTTCATGGCGATCGTTCAAGTTGTGGTTCAAAATATATCAAAATTTCAGATTTAGCTGGACGTGATGCAGGGAAAGATCATACATCTTCTCAGCTCAAATTGAGTCAACAAAAAAATGGATATTCTGCACAATATCAACTTATAAATGAGTTGGATGGTACAGTGTATAAAAATGTTAAATATAAAATTACTTATGACGATGGTCATATTGTAGAGGGTATTACTGACAATGACGGAATGACTGAAAAATTAAACAGCCGTGATCAGTCTAATCAAATTAGTATCGAAACTTTTGAGAATGACTCATGGTAGATATTTATCGAGGTCAAACAAAACAAAATGCCAAAGTAGAGCAAATCAAAATAAAGCTTCCTGTGCGATTAATCATTTATGGTGGGGCGAAGTCTGCGAGTGACAATAGTGCATTTTTGCATGCTTCAAAAAACGTCATCAAAGATTATAGGAATGACCTACCTATCAAATCTTATTTTATGTCACAGGGAATAAAACAATTGATCAATGCGATAAATAAGAAAGCAGAAAATTCGGTACAATCTTTAGATGTTTTTTCACATGGATCTGAGCTTGGACTTTATACAGTAATAGGAGCTTCATTAAAAAATTCATTATCAGTTGATAATGTAGAATCGGGTGCTCTTGCTTCAAATTTATATAGAGATTTTAGAGTGAAAATAAACCAATGGAGACCTTTTGGTAGCGCTAAATGGATCAATTCTTTTGTTATTTCTGAAATTAATTTTAAAGTATTTACTATCGAATCCAAAATAGAAATACATGGATGCCACTCTGCATTTGATGGTGAAACAGATACCTTATGTGCCTTAATGTCTAAAGCTTTATATCAGGCAGGTAAAAAAAGAAGTGTCGTCATCGGGCATGCTGATTTTGCAACACCGAATAGAGGTGGGACAAAGATAATTAGTCAACAGGACTATCGTCATGAAGAGCGAGTAATTTATAACAATGGAAATGTTATTGCTAGAACCCGAGCAGAAGGTCGAATTTCTTCTTCTTTTATCAAAAAGGCATTAGGTGGTTAAATGGATGAATATAACTATTGGGTTAGTCTTTACTCGATAATTTTTAGTGTACTGATTGCGTCATTGAGCCTTAATTCTGTTACTTGGATTAAAGATAAATTCAATAAGATTTTAGCGTTCTTTGTTTTTACGGGACTATATTCTTTAATTTTAAGTTATTTTTTTGAAAGATCATCCATAGGATATACACAGCAAGAATTTTTACCTACATTTATTTATAAAGGGTATAACTCTCATATTTTTCAAGGGAGTATATATTTATTAATTACTTTTTTAATATTTATTATTCTACTAATAAGGTTGTTTTTAAAGAAAAATAACATCTCTAAGTTGTAGCTTTGTAAAGTCTTGTCTAAGCTAAAAATATTTTAGTATATCTAATGAGTTTATAAAATCAGTGAGAAAAAATTGGGTAATGCTTCTTCTATCCTTATTTGTTTATATTAGATGTAGTTTCTGAATCTCGTAGACATGGCGATGAATTAAAAATGAACAGGTTGAAAAACTTGAAGATCAATTGCTTCGTATTGGGCTTTCAGAAAAACATATGGCAAATTATCAAAAGAGAATAGAAAAATTGGGTGAAATTCAATATTTAATTGATAAATATGGGAAAATTGATTACGAAAGCTTGTTAAATTATTATACTCAAAAAAGATTTATAAATAAACCATTTATCAAAAAAGCTAGGTGTTGAAATGGATGAATATAACTATTGGGTCACCCTTTATTCGATAATTTTTAGTGTACTGATTGCATCATTGAGCCTTAATTCTATTACTTGGATTAAAGATAAATTCAATAAAATTTTAGCGTTCTTTGTTTTTACTGGAATTTATTCAAGTATTTTAAGCTATTTTTTTAGTTATGCATCAATAGGTTATATGGAAAACGATTTTTTATCTAAATTTATATATAAAGGGTACTCATCTAACCTTTTCTTTGGAGTTTTTTTACCATTAATTTCTGTCTTATCAACGATCACTTTGTTGGTCAGAATATTGATTAGAATAAAAATAAAGAGTGTATGAAATGGAACAATATAACTATTGGGTCACCCTTTATTCGATAATTTTTAGTGTACTGATTGCATCCTTGAGCCTTAACTCTATTACTTTGATTAAAGATAAATTCAATAAAATCTTAGCGTTTTTTGTTTTTACGGGACTATATTCTTTCATTTTAAGTTATTTTTTTGGCAAAGCCTTTATTGGTTATACTCAACAAGAACGATTATATAAATTTATATTTGATGGCTATAGACATCACTTATTTTATGGCAATATATATCTAATCCTAACTTGTATATTATTCTTTATTCTAATAATTAGATTGTTGAGGAAAAGAAGAGTAGCTGCATGTTCGTGAGTACATTCGATTGATGACGGAAGTCCATCTAAGTTGTTGAAAACTTCTCATCATTGAGAACATGCACACAGATTAGACACATTTAGCACAGAAAAAAGTCGAATAGATAATTGTTTTTAAAAATGCTCTCATGTATATCTAAGTTTCGTATTTATCAAATACATTTTTATTGATTCAATTTTGCAAAAAATTTAGGTCTTTCAATGATCCCCGAACTTGAACAAAAATATAAGCAACTGACTGAAGCTCAAAAAGAGATTTTTAAGGGCTATGGCTTACGTCAAATTAAACATTTTGTAGAATTTAGCTTACCCAAAATTGAGGCGACATTGCCTGAAGCGGGGAAGGTCTTGGGAATTAATGCTGAAGGAAAAGTCCAAGCAATCAATACCCAAACCAATCAAACCTATCTATGGATATCAGATCAGCAATGGCAAGCGGCTCATACTGTTTCAAGCCATATTGATTTAAAAGAAGATTTTATTGAAATTTGGCAGGTGCTGGAGCTTGAAAAGCAAGATTTGATTGATTTAAGTCATATCCATCGTGATTTTTTAGAGAGCATTGCCAAGTAAGATCTCTTAGTCTTGAAAATCCTGTTTTTTAATTCGATATAACTTTTCCTCTCGTAGTGGATGATGATCATCAAAATCAGGATGCAAGAAGTCATGTGAAAAACGCATTCCAATTTTTTCCATGACTTTTTGTGAAGAAAAATTATGTTTTGCAGTAAAAGCAACAATTTCTTCAAAACCCAATTCTTCAAAAGCAAATCGTAAACAGGCATGAGCACCTTCAGTTGCATAACCTTGATTCCAAAATTTAGGATCAAGTCGCCAGCCAATTTCGATACACGGTGAAAAATCAAACTTTGAAGGTTGTGGATGTAGCCCGATGCAGCCGATGAATTCTTGAGTTTCTAATAGTTCAACAGCCCAAAGCCCCCAACCTTTGATTTCAATAAGGTATTTGATTTGATTGGCTAATTCATCACTTTGCTGGCGATTTAATATTTTGGGGAAAAACTGCATCACTTCAGGATTGGAGGTTATTTTTGCAAAAGCTTCTAAATCAGAAGGTTGCCATTGTCGAAGCAAGAGTCGATCCGTACATAATTCATAAATCATCGTTGATGGGCATCCTTACTTGTTTATTATTTGCTGATGTTTGAATCTTAGCATGTTTACTTTTTAAAGGTTTGGGTTGTCTATACGATAAAGTACATGTTCTGCTAACGCATGTTGCGCATCTAAAGCTGGATGTTGAAAAGAGCAAACATACTGCATTCCCAATCGCTGCATCACTTTTTCAGAAGGTCGATTGGATACAGCTGTAAATGCGACGATCTGTTTTAAAGCCAATCGCTCAAATGCAAATGTTAAGCAAGCTTTAGCAGCTTCTGTTGCATAACCTTTATTCCAATAAGGTCGATCAAGACGCCAGCCAATTTCAACACAGGGTGAAAAACTGAACTTTTCTGGTTGGTCAGCTAATCCTACAAAACCAATAAATTGTTGATTTTCTTTTAACTCGACAGCCCACATACCCCAGCCATAACTTGCGATAAGATGTTGAAATCTTTCTGCTAAAAGATCACTTTGTTGTTTACTCAGTGTAGATGGAAAATACAACATCACTTCTGGATCTGCATTTAAATGTGCAAAAGCATCTAAATCGCTCGCTTGCCATGGTCTTAAAATTAATCTCGGTGTTTCTAACTGTATCGGAGAACTAAATTTTTTCATTGTGTTGCCTTCAATGATTATAATTGCCTAATCGGTGCTTAGATCATTCATACCAACTTTAGGGATTACAGGTCTTCTAAGGGAAGCTGAAAACTTTGTTTGATGATTTGACTAGGTACATCCGTTTTGACACTGGTGATACCATTTTTCTTGGTCAAATGGGTCGATTGAAATTTACGGTAACTTTCCAGATCGGGAACGACTACTTTTAACATCGCATCACACTCTCCCAAAATGATATAGCACTCCATGACTTGAGGAAGCTCTTTCATGGCTTCAATGAATGTATCAATGGTTTCAGCATCTTGTCCCAACAGCCAAATTCGTGAAAATAAAATCAATTGAAACCCAATTTTTTGTGGATCTACCACAGTAGTGTAATTCTGAATGACTTTAGCATCTTCCAAGAGACGAACGCGTCTAAGACAAGAGGAAGGTGATAAGCCAATTTCACGGGCTAAATCGTTATTCTGGATTCGACCATTGGCTTGTAAGGTTCGAATGATATTTTTATCAATACGATCTAACTTTATTAGAATAGTCTTAGATGAAATTTTCATAAAATAGAATTTAATTCGAAAAATAATTAGAATTATAGAATATTTGAAATCCTATTTTAAGCGTTTTCACAGATACTATTTTCTTCTCTCATTCAGACAGAAAGGAAAATTGAGATGTCTGTATTTGTACTTTTTGCCTTAACGGTGCTGCCGTTAATTTTCACACCAGGACCTGATATGTTATTTATCCTGTCACAAGTGATAGGTAAAGATGCGAAATCAGGCATGATGGCGACCCTTGGGGTTTGTTCGGGATACTTGGTTCACTCGATATTGGTTGCACTCGGAATAGCGGCAATCATTGTGTCATTTCCAGTTTTGTTTGAAACCATTCGCTATTTGGGAATTGCTTACTTGTTATATCTAGCTTTTCATCTAATTAAGTCTGTATTTAATACTAAACAAATACAGATTGAGCAAAAAGCGGTATCGAATCCTATTCATAAAGGTTTTTTTACAGCGTTATTGAACCCTAAAGGAATGCTGATATATTTTGCAATTTTACCGCAGTTTATTGATAAGTCAGGAAATACGGTTACCCAAGGTTTTGCATTGTCCTTTATTTTTATTGCTTTGATCTTTGTGGTGTATTGCAGTTTGAGTTTGGTTGTTGCCAAAGTGACGCAAAAACAACAGATCAATGAACGTAATCAAAAATGGATTGATGGCGGTTCTGGAACATTATTGACCCTTGCGGCAGCTTGGCTAATCGTAAATTCATAAAACCATAAAGATAAGACGGGATTCAAAATCATGCCCGTTTTATCTTTTTTTGTATTTTGTTACAAGTTTAATGCCTAAATAATCACAAATTTAATGAATAAACATAGTGAGAAAAATTGCTGAATCTGTCTGAAATGACAAAGCCTACATTTGTAAATTTTTTTATGTTGGCATCCCGTTGATTGATTGATAATTTATCTTAATCATTTTGATTATTTATACAGAATTTATACAAATAATGTTATTTATCAATATATAAATATTGTCGAAATAGTATTCTTATACGTCTTAGTTAAACCTTTTAGAAAAAATGTGAACTGTACGTTCAGGCTTTTTTAAGACTTTTTAGCGCTGTTTTGTGAATTGTGACTTGACCGAAATGCCAATCACATTGCAAGATAGGACACCTAAATAATTTTAAATGAAGCGTTATTATAACTCTTCTTAACATTTACTTTTGCTAAAACAGCCGAGGATTACATGAAGGCTCTTGTTGCTGTAAAACGTGTGGTTGATGCCAACGTTAAAGTTCGCGTTAAACCGGACAATAGTGGGGTAGACCTTACTAACGTTAAAATGTCAATTAACCCATTTTGTGAAATCGCAGTGGAAGAAGCGGTTCGCTTAAAAGAAAAAGGAACAGTTTCAGAAATCGTTGTTGTTTCTGTTGGTCCTAAAGAAGCGCAAGAACAAATTCGTTCTGCAATGGCTTTGGGTGCAGACCGCGGTATCTTGGTTGAAACTACAGATGAAATTGGTGCTTTAGAAGTTGCTAAAATTCTTAAAGGTGTAGTTGAACAAGAACAACCACAACTGATCCTTTTAGGTAAACAAGCGATTGATGATGACTCGAATCAAGTAGGTCAAATGCTTGGTGCATTATTAAATGCAGGTCAAGGTACATTTGCTTCTGTTGTAACTGTAAATGGCGACAAAGTTCAAGTTACTCGTGAAGTAGACGGTGGTTTACAAACTGTAGAGCTTAACACGCCTGCGATCATTACCACTGACTTACGTTTGAACGAGCCACGTTATGCGGCACTTCCAAACATCATGAAAGCACGTAAAAAACCGCTTGATACGAAATCTCCTGCAGATTATGGCGTTACAGCAGCGTCTAAACTTAAAACAGTTAAAGTTGAACCGCCTGCAGAGCGTAAAGCTGGTGTGCAAGTGAAGTCTGTAGACGAGCTTGTTGAAAAACTTAAAAATGAAGCGAAAGTGATCTAATACAGAAGGATAAAATCATGAGTATTTTAGTTATCGCTGAGCACGACAATAAGACACTTAACGGTGCAACTTTAAACGTTGTTGCTGCAGCTCAAAAAATCGGTGGTGATGTCACTGTATTGGTTGCAGGTTCTGGTGCTCAAGCAGTTGCAGATGCTGCTGCAAAAGTTGCTGGCGTAAGCAAAGTTTTACTTGCTGATGATGCTGCTTATGCAAATCAGTTGGCTGAGAATGTTGCGAAACTTGTTGCTGAATTAGGTAAAGGCTATACCCATATCCTTGCTGCTTCTACAACGACTGGTAAAAACATTCTTCCACGTGCTGCTGCACTTTTAGACGTCAGCATGATTACTGATATCATTGCTGTTGAAGGTCCAAAAACTTTCAAACGCCCAATCTATGCAGGTAACGCGATTGCAACAGTTCAATCTGATGAAGCAATTGTTGTTGCAACTGTACGTGGTACTGCATTTGACCCAGTTGCTGCTGAAGGCGGTTCTGCTGCGGTTGAATCAGTTGCTTCTACAGGTGATGCTGGCATTTCTAAGTTTATTTCTGAAGAAATCGTGAAATCAGAACGCCCAGAATTAACAGCAGCTCGTATTGTTGTTTCTGGTGGTCGTGGTGTTGGTTCTGGTGAGAACTACCATAAAGTACTTGATCCACTTGCTGATAAGCTTGGTGCTGCTCAAGGTGCTTCACGTGCTGCCGTTGATGCTGGTTTCGTTCCAAACGACATGCAAGTTGGTCAAACAGGTAAGATTGTTGCACCAGACCTTTATGTTGCTGTTGGTATTTCAGGTGCGATTCAGCACTTGGCAGGTATGAAAGATTCTAAAGTGATCGTAGCGATCAACAAAGATGAAGAAGCACCAATCAATGCAGTAGCTGATTACTGGTTAGTGGGTGATTTGAATACTGTCGTTCCAGAGTTAGTTTCTAAACTTTAATTCTAGAATTCAGTGTCAAAAAAGCGCTTAGGATTACCTGAGCGCTTTTTTAGTTTTTGAATGATTGAAGTTAACACAATATAAATCAGATCATTAACATGGGTATTTTAAGCGTTTGTATTGAACGTTTATTTTGAATTTTAGGCTCCAATAGCCTTTTTTTATACATATTTTAAAGAACTATAATTTAAGATCAATAGATCATTGCCTTAGTGAACTGTGCGCAAAAAGCATTTTCAATTGCTATGCTTAAACCGTCTTATTATTCATATATGTGATTTGATATTAATTGTTTACTTTAAATGAACTGTAGATCTTTTATACGAATTTTTAGAAGCTTTGGATGATTTAATTTGCTTTGCATTTTTGAATTATAAATCGTCTATGGATCGTGATGTGACATAGAAGTTGCCATAGAGAGTGGGCTGATACGATAAAAAAACCAGGCACTGCTTTGTTTGCAGCGCAAAAATACGTTTAAACAAGTAAACTCAAACCTTAACTGGTTTATCGTTTTTTTAATTTAAAACAAGTACGTCATTTGTTTAGTTTTACTTTATAAATCGATAAAAATAAATAAAATATTGTGATATTATTAGATTTAATGTTCGCTTTTGTGATTTTGTTAACATTTAAAATTAATTAAACTTAATTTTAAAAATAAAACTCTAAAGGTGGAGTCAACATATTATAAATTGAATAGGAAATACTTTGAAAATCTCTAATCAAAAAAACATTACACAAAAAATCACGGCACAAAAAGTCATAGTATTGATCTTGCCTATGATGCTCACAGGTTGCTTTTCAATCACACACCAAATGTTAAAAAAACCTGCTGTAAATACTGAGAATATTGTTGTTTCTCAGTCGGATGATGTATTGGTTGGTTTGGCACAGCGACAACAGCAATACTATTTTATTGGACAGCACTATATTCTTGAAATACCGAAGAAACAGTTGAATCTTGAGAGCTTACAATCTGGTTTAAACATACAAAAAATGATCATTAATGAAAATCAGCCTTTGCAAGTGAATGTAAATATTGCAACTCAACAACAGCAAGGGTTAAATATTATAGTACGTTATGAAAAAGCTGATCAGACCTTATCTGAAAAAGAACGTCAAACGCTACAGCAGAACGGTTTTAGCAAAACCACAATACAGCCTAATTGGAGTAAAACTTTCAAATCTGATTTTAAATTTTATAAAATTGGAGCGCAAACACAGCTAAATTTTCAGCCTTATACTGGGACATTACAGAAAATTCCTGTACAAATTAGCTTCTTTAAGCAAAAGAAATCATTTGATGCTGTACAAGCGCTAGACAATACTTTTAATATGGTATTGGCAGGCGCGTTGGATGTAGTGACTTTACCTTTTCAAATTTTAACAGTATCTGTGATCCGTGAAGGTATTCATCAGACCGCGGAACAACGAAAAAAATCTGAATCTCAACCTGCACAGAAAACTTTACCGCAGACTCAATAATTTAACTTTAAAATAGAAAAAATATGAAGTGTCCTAAATGTAATGCCGAAAATATTAATGAAGCTGTCAAATGCGGCATTTGTGGTGCTCGCCTAAAACATATTAAACAGAATAATATATTTACAGGGAGCAGCAATGTTGAATCGTCCGTACGCCGAGAAAATAAAAAAGCACCAACACCACCAAAACAGGGCACTCCACCTGAGTCAAAATCATTAACAGAAAGCTTAATGGATAAAAATGTTTCAATTGAGGATAAAGCACGGATTTTTTTAGATTCTTGGCAGGATAAAGCCAAAGACACTTGGGGAGATACACAAAATCCGAAGAAAAAGAAAAATTTAAAAATTGTATGGATACTTTTAGCGGTTTTTATGTTTGGTCCAGCCGTGTTGGGCATCGTTGCGAGTGTCGTGATTCCAGCTGTAATGTCAGTGATTGGTATTACAAATGTCGATCATTCTGATACAGATGAAGATGCTGAGGCGACAGATGTTGCAACAGCCGCCGCTGAGGATATAAATGCGGATGATGAAATAGATAGTATTAAAAATCAGTTATTTTCTCGCTATAGCGCAGTAGAAGAATTTCAGAAAGATATCGAAAAGTATTATCAGAAAACAGGGAAACTACCTACGCAGTTGAAGCAATTAGAACCCTATACTGAAACTGGTTTTAGTGATTATACTTATCAATATTTTGCGGTGGGTCAAAATGGCTCAATCGTTGGGTTATTTCGACTGGAACCAGAAAAAAAGATCTATGCTGTACCTGAAATTCGACATAAAAAAATTGTAGGGTGGACGTGTTATAGTATTGGTATAGAAGATGATTTGCTCAAAGACTGCCAATACTTAGACCATGACCCTTTTAAGTAATCGTTTTAATATGAGTTCAATCAAAAATACTGAACATCCAATGTTTGGTAGAATTTACATTTTCATCGTCTGCCTTTTTGCTTTAGTAATCGGTCTGCCGTTATTTTTTAAGATGCAACATTCGATGTGGATGCAAGGTTTACTGGCATATGGGTTTCTGTTGATCTTAATTGGATTTGTTCTTTATCATTTGGCATTTATTTATCGTGCCGATGATGCTGATGTGCAAATGTGGATGGATCAATATGTTTTAAATGAGCCGACTTATTTACATCATGTGATTTTTCATTTTGTATTTTTTATGAGTTTATTGGTCATTACACATTTTGTTTTTGTATTTTATAAATTATTTAGAACCACAGATTAACAA
Source organism: Acinetobacter sp. WC-743 (assembly GCF_000335555.1). Taxonomy (NCBI): domain Bacteria; kingdom Pseudomonadati; phylum Pseudomonadota; class Gammaproteobacteria; order Moraxellales; family Moraxellaceae; genus Acinetobacter; species Acinetobacter sp. WC-743. The sequence goes on from NZ_AMFQ01000013.1 coordinate 36,189, forward strand.
AAAAATGTTTTAAATCAGGTTAAATTTTACCTCAATTTATTTGAAAATGCTTTGAAATAGACATGCATACACGATGATTTTCGCTGTTATTGATTTGATCTTAATACAGCAAATCTAAGTTGGATAAGTGATTTAAATATCGACGTGTTGATCAGTTTGAGTTTTGTTGTTCTACTGCTAATTTTACAGGCATTTTTAATCTCAAAAAAATCTTAAATTTGCTTAAAAATACTACAAAAAATCATGATTATAGTGGGGATGGATTGGCACAAAAGTAATAGAATTTATGCTATACTGTATGACTGAATTTTACATTTTGGCTCAACTTTTTTTGAGCTAAATTTTGACTAGCTAGATGATATAAATGAACAGCCGCAACGAGTGCTGTTTGTAATAAGGAGTATGCATGAGCGTATCGGAAACTAGACCGATTGCCATTGAGGATGAACTAAAAAGCTCATATCTCGATTATGCCATGAGTGTTATTGTATCTCGTGCATTACCAGACGTGAGAGATGGCTTAAAGCCCGTTCATCGTCGTGTGCTATTCGCTATGCACGAGTTAGGCAATGATTATAACAAAGCTTATAAAAAATCGGCACGTGTTGTTGGTGACGTAATCGGTAAATATCACCCACATGGTGACTCAGCTGTTTATGAAACCATTGTTCGTATGGCGCAAGACTTTAGCTTACGTTATCAATTGGTTGATGGTCAGGGAAACTTTGGTTCTGTCGATGGTGACAGTGCCGCAGCGATGCGTTATACCGAAGTTCGTATGCGCAAATTGACCCACGAAATACTGGCTGACCTAGAGAAAGATACAGTCGAATGGGAAGATAACTATGATGGATCTGAGCGTATCCCTCAAGTTATGCCAACACGTATTCCCTACTTATTGATCAATGGTGTAACGGGTATTGCTGTGGGTATGGCGACCAATATGGCGCCGCATAACCTGACAGAAGTGATCAATGCTTGTTTAGCGTATGCAAATAATCCGAATATCTCTGTTGAAGGATTGATGGAACATGTGACTGGTCCAGACTTCCCTACAGGTGGTATTATTTATGGTAAATCAGGAATTGTAGATGCTTACCGTACAGGTAAAGGTCGTTTGCACATTCGTGGTAAATATCATTTTGAAGAAGACCAGAAAACAGGTCGCACAACAATCGTATTTACAGAAATTCCATATCAAGTCAATAAAGCAAAAACCATTGAGCGAATTGCTGAATTGGTTAAAGAAAAGAAACTTGAAGGTATTTCAGAGCTACGTGATGAATCTGATAAAGATGGGATGCGCATTGCGATTGACTTAAAGCGTGGAGAAAATGCTGAAGTTATCGTCAATAATTTATTCCTCAATACCCAATTAGAAAACTCTTTCAGCATTAATATGGTCTGTCTTGATAATGGTCAGCCTAAACTAATGAATTTAAAAGATATTGTTGCGGCATTTATTCGTCATCGTCAAGAAGTTGTGACTCGCCGCACCATGTTCGAATTACGTAAAGCGCGTGAACGTGGACATATCTTGGAAGGTTTGACTGTTGCTTTAGCCAATATTGATGAAATTATTGAGACCATCAAAACTTCGGCAAATCCAACAGAAGCGCGTGAACGTCTACTTGCGGGTGAATGGGCAGGTGGCAATGTTGTTGCATTGCTCGAAAAAGCAGGTGCAATTTCAGTTCGCCCAGATGAGATCGAAGGTGAAGATCCAAATCGACCATTTGGTTTAGATGGTTTGGTTTACCGTTTGTCTCCAGCGCAAGTCGGCGCAATTTTAGAATTACGTTTGCATCGTTTAACAGGTCTTGAACAAGACAAGTTACAAGCAGAATATTCTGAAATTTTGGCTCAAATTGCTGAACTCACCGCAATTTTAAATGATTTTAATTTGTTGATGGGCGTGATCAAAGAAGAGTTAGCGTTGATTCTTCAGCAATATGGTGATGGTCGTCGTACCGAGATTGTTGAATCTCGTATTGACTTCTCACGTGAAGATTTAATCCCTGAAGAGCAAGTGGTATTGACCGTTTCTAAGTCGGGTTATGCCAAAACTCAGCCATTGTCAGACTACGCTGCTCAACGCCGTGGTGGACGTGGTAAGTCGGCTACGACGATGAAAGAAGACGATTATATTCAGCACTTAATTGTGACTTCAAACCATGCAACAGTGTTGTGCTTTACCAATGTGGGTAAAGTATATCGCTTAAAAGTATTTGAAGTACCACAAGCATCTCGTGGTGCAAAAGGACGCCCAATGGTGAACTTGTTGCCATTAGATGCGGATGAAACAATTACAGCGATTCTTCCTGTGATTGATGCACCGAAGAAATTTACAGAACGTTTAACTGAGTTTAGAAGTTTTGTGCGTACAAATGTCGCAAAACTTCGTGAAAATGCCATTATCGATTCGCACTATGAAGCATTAAAAGCTGCATTTGCTGAATTAGGCGAAAACCCAGATGATTTATCAGATGCTTTACGTAAGCAGTTGAAAGAAATTGGATTGGAATTATCTGCTTCAGATCTTGATGATGAATTGATTGCAGAATTTGCAGAACGTGTAGAAAGTGTTCGCAAAAACTTCTATGTATTTATGGCAACAGCATCAGGTACTGTTAAACGTGTTGAATTAGAACAATTCAGTAATGTACGTTCAAATGGTTTACGTGCAATTGAGTTAAAAGAAGAAGATACGTTGATTGGTGTGGCAATTACCGATGGTGAACAGCAAATCATGTTGTTCTCAAATGAAGGTAAGGCAATCCGCTTCTCTGAAACTGACGCGCGTGTGATGGGGCGTACAGCGAAAGGTGTTCGTGGTATGCGTGTTAGCTTGGCTGCTGCTCAAGCTGAAGAAGACTCAGAAACCGATGTAGATTCAGATGATGAAGATTCTTCAGATTTGAATATCGTGAGTCGTATTGTCTCATTGGTTGTTGTGCCTGAAACTGGAGAGGTGCTTTGTGCATCTGCAAATGGTTATGGTAAACGTACACCTGTAGATGATTTCCCAACCAAGAAACGTGGCGGTAAGGGTGTGATTGCAATCAAAACATCTGAACGTAATGGTGAATTGGTCGGCGCGGTTGCAATTGATGCATCCAAAGAGTTAATGCTGATTTCAGACGGTGGTACTTTAGTTCGTACCCGAGCTTCGGAAGTTGCAAGAACGGGTCGTAATGCTCAAGGTGTTCGTTTGATTCGCTTAGGTAATGAAGAAGTCTTGGTCGGTGTGGTTGCGGTTGAAGCAGTTGAAGAAGAATTAGCTGCACTTGTTGATGAAGATCATACTGATAGTTCAGAGCAGTTGATTGATGCTGAAAAATTAGTAGATGAGGAAACTATCATGGACGAGGGTGAAACTGAGTCTGATGAAGGTGCCTCAGAAGAATAATTCTATACGGCATAGAAGGACGCTTAGGCGTCCTTTTTATCATTTAAAAATCAATAAAAAAGATCGTTGAGTCAATTAAACAATGAAAAAATTATATAAACTTTCTTTGATAAGTAGTGCTTTTATATTGGGTGCTTGTGATCAAGTGAAAAATTTTAGTGATCAAAAAAAGCAAGAACTCGTCGCAAAGCTTGAGCATAAAATGAATGAAAAAATGCGAGAATTGACTGAGCAAGAGGAGCAAAATGCAGAGGCACTCTATATTGCGATTCGAGACAAAGATGTTGCAACCATAGAAAAATTACTCGAACCTAAAGTTTATCAAGAGATGCAGGATGATGAAACAGCGCTTTTAGAGTTATCCAGTTATATTCCTTACTATGATCCTTTATTGAAAAAAGAGCGAATTTCATTTGGCAATCAATATTATGTCGGAGAAGGGCATTTTGTTATAGCCACTTATCTTTATGATTATGGTAAATCACAAAATCGTTATACGGTTACGTTTCGAGCAGATCAGACTCATAAAAATATTGCAGGTATCAATATACATAGGACTATTTACTGATCGCAATTGAAATTCAACTGACTATTTTAATTATATTTTTTCATCAAACTTCTAGAAATTTAACAATAAAGGTAACATATTTGGAAAATTTAACGATGCGATGTGTCGAAGGTACAATAGCAACAACGTCATATGATAAAAATACTGAACAATTTCGCTTAGTGATTGATCAAATGAATTATACATTCCCATTAAAAAGTGATTTCTATTTTAAGGTGGGTGATCGCGTCAAAATTATTTTCCATGGAAAACATGATGAAATAGACGCGGTGTTTAAACTAGATGATGGATTGCTATATTTGAATGATGCAATCTATCAGGTGAACGCTAAAAAACTATCTAATCAATTATATAAAACATGGTTTTCTACATTTTGGATCATTTTAATTTTAGTTTTAGAATTGGTGATTTATCAATTGGTCATGGACAGCACGGTTTATTATTTTGATATTGTCCAATACGTTTTCGGTATTTTATGTTTATCTGTACTGTTGACTTGCTTTTTTTTAGTTCATCGTCTGATCAACCCTCAATATCAATATGCAGATCAAGTATTTAAATTACTGCAACTACCTAGTTTAGATCAACAGCAACTCCAATATTTCAGGATGACAAACTCGTATTTTGAAGTCATTCCAGATCTTTATTTTATGGAGCATGTACTGAATATTTCTAAAAAGCATAATTTGATTCAATCTCAAGCATTGGTTGAAAGAATGTGCAATCAGCGGAATAGAGAAAATTTAACTGAGTTTCAAGAGCTTAAATTTAAGCTGCAAGCACAAAAAGGCGAAATTAACAATATTCGATCGCAAAAGATTCCCTTGTCAGCAAAAGACACAGACCCATTTTTTGAGGTTACAGCAACATTAAATGGCTTACCGATTTATGGTTATTTTGATGAGTTTTATGTCAAGAATGGACGAAATGTTGATGTTGTTTTAACAGAATTTCCAGATGAGAAGGGCTACTATATTTGGTATTTATACGACCGAGAGCGGTATTTATACTTAGATGAAGATCAACCCACCACCCTGAGTCAACATCATGGATGGGCTGAATGTGTAATCATGATCATTGTGATGGCTGCAATCTTATTTTTTATTTGGTTGTTTTTTGCTTTGGTTGCTGACTTTGTATTTTTTACCTATCTATATTTTGCAATCATGTTAATGGTCATCTTGTATCAAGTGGCTTTAGTTTTTTATAAACGCAAATTTGATACTGAAGCTAAAATGGGGTTTTATATTTATAATCAGATCACAGCACTGATCAAACTTCCAAGAAGTATTTATTTATCAGACTTAATTTTATATAAGATCGATCGAGATGAGGCATTTGAAACCAAGAGTAGAACTGGATATGACCTTAAACTTAAACCGTAGTCTTATGGTCGTTTAAAGATAAGCGAATTGGTTTTGATCTGGAGTGTGTCTATGCTTAAACTTATTTATTATGTTCCTGAATCCCATTTGGAAATCACTAAGCAAGCCATTTTTGATGCGGGTGCTGGAGGAATTGGGGACTACGAGCATTGTGCATGGCAAGTTTTAGGTATGGGACAATTTAAACCGATAAAAGGAGCGAAGCCTTTTATTGGGGAGTTAGGTCATTTAGAACAACTGCCTGAATGGCGTGTAGAAACTATTGTTCCAGAGCTAAAAGCAAGGTCTGTGGCAAAAGCTTTGAAAATGAGTCATCCCTATGAAGAACCAGCTTTTGAATTTATCCAAATGATTGATATCAACATATAGCTGAAATATACCCGCTCTCTAGAGAGCGGGTTAGTTTGTGCTTTAAAATTAAACTTTTTGAATGAATAATTTACGATCAAAGCGATATTGTGGGAAAAACACGCCATCCTCAGCACGCTCACCAGCACTGATGACCATGATTGGAAATTCTTTATGACCTAAGTTGAGAATTTTACGGACTAAAGGCTCATCAAAACCTTCCATCATACAACTATCAAAACCATAAGCACGTAAAGCAAGAACCAGATTTTCACAAGCCAAAGCTGTGGTTTTACTTGCCCAAAGTTGAGCATCCGCAGGATTAAATGCAGTAACAGGAAGCTGTTTATCTAAAGTTCGTGCAACTTTAAAAGCCACTTTTTTAAAGTTACCGAGAGCATTGAGATAACCTGTCTTATAGTTATAGGCGATAAACTTATAATATTGCTTGACCGCTCTTGGTGCTTCTGGAAATGGAAAATCACTTAGATTCATTTTTGCCATTTCATCAATACGGTCTATTCGAGCTACACAGACGATTAATTCTGCCGCAGTTTTGGCTGATAATTGATTGAGACACGCTTTAATCAGTTGTTTCTTTTTAGATTCAGATTGAACCACATAGAACGTCCACGGTTGTAAATTAGATGAGTTAGGTGCAAGCAATGCCAAATCTAAACATGCATCTAACACTTCCGCAGGAATTTGTTTTTCAGTGAATTTACGAACCGAACGACGGCTTTCAATGACTTTTCGAAAATTTTCAATATCGATATCTTGCGGAGCCGGTTCGTAATAACGTTTTTTAGTGCTTGATGAATCTTGAGACATAATATTTGTACTGAATGTTGAATCGTTCAATTTTAGAGAATCAGAAATAAAAAAAACCACTGAATATTTGTAATACAGTGGTTTTTCGGATGAAATGAATTAATTAAACTGTGAAAAGTTTGGCTTGCGCTTTTGCATAAATGCGGCGACGGCTTCTGCCATTTCTGGTGATTTTACTCGTTGCATAAAGATGACTGCTTCATCATCTACACATTGAATAATTTCTTCGAGATTGTGCTTCATTAATGCTTTGGTTTGTTTGATTGATGCCAATGGAAGCGCGGCAAGCGTTTGAGCTTTATGAAGTGCATGACCATAAACATCGTCTTCAATACTATTAATTAGCCCAGCATTTAAAGCTTTTTCACTGTTAAATTTTTGTGCTGTTAACAACAGTTCAGCTGCTTTGTGATAGCCTGCCTGTTGAATTAGAAGTTTGCTTGAAGCGCCTTCAGGTGATAATCCTAAGCTTACAAATGGAATCTGGAACAGTGCAGTATTGTCTGCATAAACCAAATCCGCATGTAAAAGAATCGTTACACCGATCCCGATTGCAACGCCACGTACTGCGCATATTAAAGGTTTAGATAAACGTGCAGCAGCTTTGAGTAAGACAAAAGGAGGACCGTCTCCTTCCTTGCCTTCAAGCGGTTGTTGAATGAAAGCCATAAAGTCTTTCATATCATTTCCCGCACTAAAATCAGCTTCGGCACCACGTAAAATGACCACACGTACATCATTGTCTTGATCCGCTTCGTCTAACGCTTTTGCAATCCAAAGATAGAGTTCTCCGTACAGTGCATTTTTAGCTTCTGGTCGATTAATTGCTAAAGTCAGTACACCATTTTCTAAATTTGCGTTTAAATGTTGATGAGGTTGTTGAATACAACTGAGTGTCATCGTACTATCCTTGCTTTAAAATTTAATTGGATTTTATGCCCTCATTATGTCGCATATTTGAATTTATGTTGCAACTGATGAGTTCATAAAAAATTTGCTTTATGACTTATAAATTTGATTATCTGGTTTATATTGGACGTTTCCAGCCTTTTCATTTAGCGCACATGCAAACCATCAAAATTGCATTACAACAGAGTCACTTCGTGATTTTGGCGTTAGGGTCGGCACAGAATGAGCGGAATACCAAAAATCCTTTTCTGGCTTCAGAAAGGGAACAGATGATTTTATCAAATTTCTCAGCAGCAGATCAAAAGCGAATTAAATTTGTTCATGTGATTGATGTTTATAATGATGCCAAATGGGTTGAATTGGTTAAATCATTGGTCAATGGAGTTGTATTAGACCATGATAAAATTGGTTTAATTGGACATTTTAAAGATGATTCTTCTTATTATTTAAAGCTTTTTCCAGAATGGGAAATGGTTGAGCTGGACAGCTTGGTAGGTTCTATTTCTGCTACGCCGTTACGTGAGGCGTATTATCGTGGTGAAATTTATCAAGCTGAATTTCCACTAGGCACAGCAGAGTTTTTAGCGAAATTTCAAAAAACTGAAATTTACCAACAATTAAAATATAAATACCAAACTGAAGACAAATCAAATCTTTAGGGGCTGTGGGCATTTCATAAATGGCTTGCGTTGTAGGTTAAAATTGAGCAGGCAAGGCATGAAATGAAGAGAATAGCGAGACTATTTTTAAGTTTCATAACGTAGCCTGAGATAATTTTAGCCACAACCCTGAGCAAGAACAAAGCACTGCTTTGTTTGCAGCGCAAGGCGCAGCGGGGACTAGCGTGTTTTTTGTCGCTTCGTCGTTACGAACTACTTATTTAGAATGACTAAATTTCGTATTTCGAGCCTAGAATCGCCTAAAAAACACACCTAGTCGCAAACATAGACGAATTGTCCACAGACCCTAATCTATTTTGATGCTGATGCAATACACTGTAGAGCAGGACAAAAAATAGCAAAACAAGATTTGGAGCGGTCTATGAATTTTAAATCAGTTGCAACAAAGAGTATTGCTCTATGTAGTTGTTCGATTTTCGCACTTTCCACTTATGCAGCAACTTGGTCTTTGACAGCAAATAGTCAGGTAGGTTTTCACATTGACTCATTGGGAGTCAATATTGTTAAAGGGCAGTTTCAAAAGGTTCAGTCGCAACTAGATTTTGATATAAACATTCCTCAATCTGCATCGACTCAATTTGTGATGGATGTAAATAGCCTAAGTATCAGTAAATCATCATTAAAAAATATGATTATGGGGCAAGATTTGTTCTATGCAGAAAAATATCCAACTGCAAGTTTTAAAAGCACTTCTTTTAAACCATTAGCCAATCATCAATATTTAATTTTAGGTCAGTTAACGTTACGAAATGTAGTTAAACCGGTAACATTTAAGGCGACGATTAAACCTCATTCCAATGATCCAAAATTATTGGATTTTACCTCGTCAACAACCATTAAACGTAGTGATTTTGGCATGAAAAAGGCAATAGGTGGCGTCGGGGAGAAAGTCAATATTCAGGTTTCTGGGCAATGGAAAGCAAAATAAAAATGCCAAGTTGGGCACTAATGTAATTGAGTATCCGTATTCGATTTAATCTAGACTGAAGTGCTTAAATGTTCGATCAGAAAATCAATAAACAAACGGATATGTCGTTGTTCATATTTAATTTTAGGATATAACAACGAAAAAGGTCGCTGCGCCCCAGCATATTGTTGTAGGACTTCAATCAGCCGTCCCTGCTTTAAATCATCTTCAATCGCAAATCGACATGTTTGCAATAGACCAGCCCCATACCGAGCAAGCGTAATGGTCGCTAAAATATCCTCATTACAACTTAAATACCCTTGTGTTTGAATATCGATGATTTCTTGATTGAGTAAAATAGACCAAGGCAGTGCTTTTCCCGTACTCGGTAATAAGTATTGAATACATTGATGATGCTGTAAGTCAGTAATATTCGAGGGAATGCCATTTTTCTTTAAGTATTCTGGTGATGCGACTATAAGTAGATCAGCATTTTCTAAACGACGAGCAATGAGATTTGAGTCAGGAATATTTCGACCGCGAATGGCAAGATCAAATCCTTCTGTAATAAAGTCAACATTTTTATTGGTGAGTTGTATTTCAAATTTAATTTCAGGATAAAGCCTTTGGAATTTAGGTAAAAGTGGAAGTACTCTAAAATGCCCAAACGGTGTAGGTAAACTTATCCGAATAATTCCTGATAGTTGTGCTGAATCATTCTTTAATCTCTGTTCAACTGCAATAATCTGTTTCAGTACCTGTTTACATTCAAAAAAATATTCTTCACCTGCTTGAGTTAAGCGCACTTTACGAGTGGTTCTGCTAAATAGTTGCAGACCTAGCCGTTGTTCCAGCCGAGCAATGGATCTACTCACGGCTGCTGGTGTCAAACCTGCTTGATGAGCAGCATTGGAAAAACTTTGTTGTTCAGCAACTAAACAGAATATTTCAATATTGCTGAACATTGTTCGATTTAATGCTGTATCCATTATATACACCATGTAATAAGTGAATTGATATTATGCGTATTTATTGTTCATGATGTTAAGGATAGCATGAGCTTAAATCAATTCAGGGAACTAATCGATGAGACTTTTTTATACTGCAGGTGCATGTTCACTTGCCCCGCATATTGTGCTACAAGAAATTGGAAAAGATTTTAAATTAGTCAATGTTTCATTTAAAAACCACCAAACGGAAGATGGACAAGATTTTTTGAAAATCAATCCGAAAGGACAGGTCCCATTTTTGATCACAGATGAGGGATTGCATCTCAGTGAGGGGGCAATTATCAGTCAGTATTTGGCTGAAATAATGCAAAATACTGATTTATTACCAGCATTTGGCGATTTGAAGCGCTATAAGGTATTAGAATGGATGAATTATATAAGTTCAGAATTGCATAAATCCTATGCACCTTTTTTCCAAAAAGGTTTTGATGAGGCGAGTAAAGATATTTTCAGAGAAAAATTATTAAAGCAATATGCATGGGTAGATCAGCAATTTGCTGATTCAGAAAATGTATTGGGGCAGGGTTTTACAATTGCAGATATTTATCTATTTGTGGTTACTCGTTGGGCATCGTTTATCAATTTGGATCTTAGTCATCTCAAGGCATTACAAAGATTTATGCATCGTATGCAACAACATCCCTCGGTACAAAAAGCAATGAAGAATGAAGGAATTATCTAACTCAAATAATCTTCAAAAGCTATACTTTTAATGATTTGTACAGCTTTATAAATTGTGTAAATCTTAAAGCTTTCAATGTCATGCTTTAATTCTAAAGTTGCAATAGATTTGCTTAGGCGATGCTTTACTTAGCAAGAATTATCATATCTGCTCATCAATAAGCCGACTTGTTTCTAAATCGGCTTTTGGGCGTTTTTTAGGGTGTTGATAAGATATTAAAAAGGTTTTTATTTTTATAGAATTATTCCAATGTGTCATTTGGCTCCAAGGATACCAAAAGCATAAGAAACTTAAAGTACTTAAAATTTTAGCTAGAGTAAAAGTTTCGAACAACTCTATTAAACTTATTCCAACAGAAATTGCACCCACAGAAAATCCAAACCAAGATTTAATCAAGGGTCTGTTGAAAGAACTTATTGATAAATTATTCATAGTATTATCAAAGATAATAAATTAAGTGTTCTTAAAATTAACATAATTCATTAAGGTCTTTATTTCTTAACTTTAAAATAATGTATCTTTGCCAAAAAAGTAGCATATCTGCAAAAACACATATTTAAGTTTTATTCTCAATAGAAAGAGCGACTCCTATAAAAAATTAGAGCAAATAAAAAAGAGAAGATTAAATTAGCCTTCTGACTTAATGACGAACCAATTGCTAATTCAAGGCTAATGAGTTTATCTAATATTTTTATCAAATAACTATAAGTAATAATAATTAGCAATAATATGTATTTAAGCTTTCCTAAAATTGACATAATGACCGTTATACGAATAAGAAAATGGGAGCCTATCGCTCCCACCTTTAGTTTTGCTCATGTTCTTTGTAGTACTGATGTGATCTTTTAGAATTATGCTTCCAACTTTTAGCCACTTTGTAGATATAAGTTGGAAACTCATCCCATACATGAGGTAAACCAGCACCACGTGCTACTCGAATTTTAAGAGAATAGTCTTTATATTCAATATAATGAAGAAAATAAAAGCTTCTCTCTTGTTTATTACTAAAATGTTTAAAATAAAAGCTTTTGATATTTGGATAACGTTTCCAAAAATAGAAGCAATCATTACCATTTTCTTCTATAGTTTGATGATACTGATATTTCAGTTTTTTCATTTTTCCTCCTAGGTAACATTACCTAGAAGGGATCCTCTGCGAAGTAGTACATTTCCTTAACCCTATAAGATTATTAATGATTTTTTAAATCTTTTAACATAGCTTCACGCAGAATTTTATTTATGCGTGTCTGATAGCCTTTACCTTGTTCTTTTAACCATGCAAGTACATCAGCATCAAGGCGAACAGAAGTCTGTTGCTTCACTGGGCGATAGAATTGCCCATGACGAACAGCATGACTCCACTCAGTAATTTCAGGAATATCCGATAAGTCTAATTGCTCATCAGGAGTTGATCCTTTCTCAAGCAAGCGTTTAATTTCAGCATCTTGCTTGTCACTGAAATTATCATTCAGTTCTTTGCGTGTATATCTAACCATGCTCATATTTATCCCGCTCTGCTTTGGTTACTTGTCTTGCACTAATGATTCGTATGATTTCACAGTCATCTTCATCAAAGATGGTGTGAGCAACTAAAAGCATTAGTACGCCTTTAACCATACCAATGGATTGCCAACGTTCTTCGCCATCAGTATGTCTATCTTGGATTGATATCCGTAATGGATCTTCAAAAATGAGGCTTGCTGTTTCAAAAGAGACATCATGTTTTTTCTGATTCTTTTGGTTCTTTTCCTCATCCCATTCGAAATACAGTTCCATAAAAAACATTCAATTTTGTATATACAATAATATATCACATATTTATCTTATATAAGATAAAAAGAATAATTTTTGATCAAATTTATTGGCTAAAGATATGGTAATACTCCATTTTTAAATGATTTTTGACTTTTGATATTAGATTAAAATCGCTTGCGTATGTGAAATCAAAGTTGAAGTTAACTGATCCAATTGTTTTGATTGCTGTTTCCAATGATGCCAATAGAGATGTAAATCTGTTCTAGCTTTAGGTAAAATTTCTACCAATTGCCCTGTAGATAATTCTTTCTGAATTTGCATTTCAGGCACCATGCCATAGCCAAGATCAAGCAAAATAGCATCGACAAATGAATTGGTGGAGGGAATAAAGTGGCAAGGATAGCTGTTTGGCATTAAACCAAAAAGCTGTTGTAAAACCTCGCCATGAACATGATCTTTATCATTAAAAATCACAGCTGGCGTATGTCTAAGCACTTCCCGATGTAGACCTTGAGCTAAATACTTTTGCACAAATGATGGGGTTGCCACCATTTGATAATTCATTTTGCCTAAATGAATGGCTTCACAACCTTTCATCGCTTGCGCCTCGGTAGAGATACAGGCATTGACCAATCCCGCCTCAAGTAAATGATGGGTTTGAGTTTGGTCATCAATCTTAAAATCAATTACAATTTTTTCTTTGATTAAGGTTTGTTGAAAAAGGGGAAGCAGCCAAGTGGTAAGTGAGTCGGCATTTGAGGCAATATTTAATTTAAAAAATTGGGATTGTGCAGATTGTCCTTTTAGACTCTGAATTAAATTTTGCTCCATTAAGCGATGATGCTGTAGAAAAAGTAAAACGTCTTGTCCTGCTTGTGTAACTTTGCAAGGTCTTTCTCGAATAATCAGCACTTGTCCAAGTTGCTTCTCTAAAGTTTGTACTCGAAGTGTGACAGCTGAAGCAGTGATATTTAGTCGTATTGCAGCTTGTTCAAAACTTCCAGTCTCCGCAACAGCCAGAAAAGCTTCACTGTGTTTGCTTTGTAGCATGATTATCCTATTAATTCGTAGCTGTTATTTTGCAGTGTTATATCGTCGTTCAATTATAACGATAAATATAAAGTAAGAAAAATTTAGTTAAATTGAAATTTATTTAGAAATACTCATTTTATCAACTTAATTTGGATAATAGCACCATTCATTAATATGTTAAAAGTGTAGTCTGAGATGTTGCAGAGTTATATGCAGGGTTTGGCAGTTGGGTTTAGTTTGATTATTGCAATTGGCGCACAAAATGCATTTGTACTTAAACAAGTTTAAAAAAACAAAATGTATTTTGGATTTGCGTGGTTTGCGCTGCATCAGATTCGGTTTTGATTTTATTGGGCGTGTTAGGCTTTGCAAAAATTATCCAAACTCATCCTGAATTTGTCGATTGGGCAAAATATTTTGGTGCGATTTTTTTATTGGTCTATGGGGCACAACATTTTATTCAAGCTTTTAGAGCGTCCAGCGGTCTGGCTCCAAGTGAAAACAATGAGTCTCAGCTTTTTAAAATGATCATGATTTGTCTTGCGTTAACTTGGCTAAATCCACATGTATATCTGGATACTGTTGTATTGATTGGCTCTATATCGACCAAGTTTGAATCAACTGCTGTGTATTTTGCAATGGGTGCGGTCACTGCGTCATGGTTATTCTTTTTTAGCTTGGGTTTTGGCGCACGTTTTTTACTGCCGATTTTCCAAAATCAACGTTCATGGCAAATTTTAGACTTCATCATTGGGCTAGTGATGTGGGCAATTGCTTTATCTTTGGTGCTTTGATCCATCTGCGCTAACAGATTAAGAATAAATTTGGATTGAAAACACTCATGATTGTTGAGTATTTAAAATATCCACGCTTGAGAATATTTTAAATCCCCCTGCAAGCCTAAAAATATTTCAACTTTAGCGCGAGTAGGGGGATAACCATCATTAAGCTTTTTGCAAGGTTTTTAAATCTTCTAAAACCTGTTCAGCGTGTCCCGCAGCTTTTACTTTGCGATATTCCTTGACCAACTTGCCTTGATGATAAATAAATGTTGAGCGTTCTATCCCCATCACTTTTTTTCCATACATGTTTTTTTCTTTGATCACGTCAAAGTGTTTGCATAACGTTTCATCTTTGTCACTGATGAGATTAATGGTCAATGATTGCTTTTCAGTGAAGTTCTGATGTGCTTTGACTGAATCACGAGAAACACCAATAATCGTTGTGTTCAATGCGTCAAATTGATCTTTGATGTATGAAAAACCAACTGCTTGAGTTGTACAACCCGGTGTGGAGTCCTTCGGATAAAAATATAGAACCAACCAATCTGTACTGAGTTCAGAAAGGTTAATTTCACCAGTTGTGGTTGGAAACTTTTGATTTGGAAGTTTGATTTGTTCAGTCATAGGTTATCCTTCAAGATGATTTTGTTTAAGTTGTAGTGTTAAAAAGGCATAATTTTCATGATAGAGAATATCACCTTTATCAAGCAAAAGTGGTGCTTTAAAAATAGGACCATCAATAAGGGTCGTATGAAATTCACCCGCCTCACCACAAGGATCAATTCCACGCTCAATCAATTCTTTTACAAACTCAACGGTTAGTGTTTGACCAAGATCTTCAACACGCATACCTAGATTTAAGTTGATCGTGACAATTATGCTGACAAAACCTAATTCAATAAATTCGCTAACAATGTCAAGCCGCGGTTTCTGCCATAAAGGCATGACCAAATTTAATTGGCTTTGATCACACATGGATTGATTCCATTGTGCATGTTGAATCAGATCAATATCTCCAGTTACAAGCGTTTCAGCACCTAATCGTTTGGCTTGCTTTAGCAGGCTTAAAAACTGTTGTTCGTAGTCATTCCAAGTTGCTGATGCTTTTAATATCGGTAAACCAATCAACTCAGCTTGCGCATCTATAATATCAAGTGGCATTGCGTGAGAACGAGATTTAAGTCCTTGTTCTTCAAGCATGACAATCAGAACAATAGCTTCTCCCGTTTGCAATGCGTGATATAAGGCGAGACTACTATCTTTACCACCACTATAGGATGCAACAAACTTTTGCTGTTGTATTACAGTTCTGTTCCATGAAGTATGCATCGTATTTATACCATTTACATATAAAAAGAGCCTGCATAGGCAGGCTCTTGAACACAACAAGAATTATTTCTTCGCTTGTGCAGCTTTCATTGCTTCTTCAGTTAAGGTTTTTAATTTACCTGTTAACTGAGGACCAAAACAAGTTTGAAGGTCTTGGTTATTTTTTTGAACGAAAGCTAAAGTTGCTGGGCTTTTCTTTTGGTTAATGGCACTTTGAATTTGCCATTTTTGATCATTGGTCAATTTACCGTCAGATTCAACAGCACATGTACAGTATTTGCTAACTTCAGCGGCAGTGAGTTTTCCACCTTTCGCAGTTTCTGTTTTACAAACACCAATCAGTGCAGATTTAACATTGGCACTTTTATAGGCTTGTTGAATTGCATTTGACTCAGCAGCGAAAGCCGTAGATCCCATTAAAGCCGAAGCTGAAAATAAAGCAGAAAGAATAAGACTTGATTTTAAATTTTTCATAAACAGTACCTTGTTATTGCGGTATATAACGTGTTGGGTCTGCAACACCTGCATCTTTAAAGCCTTCTTTACGAAGTCGGCAGCTATCACATTTGCCACAAGCACGTCCTTGGTCATCTGCTTGGTAGCATGAAACCGTTTGACTATAGTCTACGCCATGTTCGATCCCTAAGCGTATTATATTCGCTTTGGATAAATGTAACAGAGGTGTTTCAAATTTAAGAGGTTTTCCTTCTACTCCAACTTTAGTGGCAAGTCGAGCCATATTGGCGAAAGCTTCGATAAATTCAGGACGACAGTCAGGATATCCTGAATAATCAACAGCATTGATGCCGATAACAATGGCTTGGGCATCAAAAACTTCCGCTGCTGCGAGTGCATAAGACAAGAAAATAGTGTTACGTGCTGGAACATAAGTTACAGGAATACCATCAGTTTCATGATCAGGCACATCAATGTTATGGTCTGTAAGTGCAGAACCACCTAAATTACCCAAGTCAATATTGATGACACGATGTTCTACACCAGCATTTTTGGTTAAAGCACGTGCCGCATCAAGTTCCGTGGTTGAGCGTTGACCATACATAAAACTTAATGCGATACAGTCATAATTGGCTTGAGCCCATGCTAAGCAAGTTGTTGAGTCTAAGCCACCAGATAGCAAAACTATGGCACGAGGGCGCATATCCAATTCTCCAAATATTAATAAATAACGGTAGATTAACGACCAGTTTCATCATTCCAAAGCAATTTATGTAACTGCAATTGGAAACGAACAGGGAGATGGTCTTCTAAAATCCATTGGGCTAAATCACGTGCCAGTTGTGGTAAACGTGTTGCACCTTTTTCAACAGCAAAAGCAGGTGAGAACCATACAGTGCTGACTTTTTGATTTAAAGCATAGTGTTCTACTTGCTGTTTTGACCATTCATAGTCTTCACGATTACAAATCACAAATTTGATTTGGTCGTGTGGGGTCAAATGTTCAAAGTTAGTGATTAAATTTCGAGTTACTTCACCTGAAGTAGGTGTTTTTAAATCTAAAACTTTGGAAACACGAGAGTCAACTTTGGAAACATCCAGTGCACCACTGGTTTCTAAAGAAACCTCACAGCCCAAATCAGCAAGACGTTGCATTAATGGCAGTGCATTAGGTTGAGCAAGTGGCTCTCCACCTGTAACACAAATATAGGGAGTTTTATAATCTAAAGCAGTTTGAATAATTTGATCAAGTGATTGACGTTCGCCACCTTCAAAAGAATAAGTGGTATCACAATAGGTGCAACGTAGTGGGCAACCTGTTAATCGAATAAAAACAGTAGGTAAACCTAAAGTATTGGCTTCACCTTGTAATGAATAGAAAATCTCCGTGATACGCAACCCCGCAGATGGATCAGAAACAGGAATAGTTGAAGAACGAAGAGAACTCATGAGATTTACCACAGATTACAAAATGAAAAATCTCTACGATCATTGTTGACCGTAGAGATGGGAGTATTGATGACTCCGCTTGGTGCTTTAGATCGATAATAAATCTAAAATGCAACCAAGAATGAATAAAGCTTAGTCTTCGCGAAGTAATTCGTTCAAGCTAGTTTTTGCACGAGTTTTCGCATCTACTTTCTTGACAATAATTGCTGCATATAAGCTATATGTACCACATTTAGATGGTAGGCTGCCTGAAACAACAACAGAACCTGCTGGTACACGTCCATAATGGATTTCACCAGTTTCACGATCATAAATCTTGGTTGATTGACCGATGAAAACGCCCATTGAAATCACAGAACCTTCTTCAACAATCACACCTTCAACGATTTCAGAACGTGCACCGATAAAGCAATTGTCTTCAATGATTGTTGGGTTCGCTTGAAGTGGCTCAAGTACACCACCAATACCTACACCACCTGAAAGGTGAACATTTTTACCAATTTGAGCACATGAACCTACAGTCGCCCAAGTGTCAACCATCGTACCTTCATCTACATAAGCACCAATGTTGACATATGATGGCATCAATACAACATTTTTAGCTTGGAATGAACCTTTACGCGCTACAGCAGGAGGTACAACACGTACACCTGAAGCTTTAAATTGCTCTTCTGTCCAACCTTTAAACTTAGTATCTACTTTGTCATAGAAACGAAGGTCACAAGATTCGATTGGTTTGTTATCATTTAATTTAAAAGATAATAAAACAGCTTTTTTCAACCATTGGTGAACCACCCATTCACCGTCAATTTTTTCAGCTACGCGAAGTGTGCCGTTATCTAAACCAGCAATAGCTTCTTCAACAGCTTGACGTACTTCAGCAGGGCAATCTACTGCTGTAAAGTTGGCACGGTTTTCAAACGCTTGTTCAATGATCGTTGAAAGCTGAGACATAATCATCCTTCCCAAAAAAATTTTAAAGATTCTACACCAAATTGGACTCAAATTAGAGATAAAATCTAGTTTCAATCGAAAAAACTCATCCCATAATTTAAAATAAAACAATCAAATAAGTGAATTATTAAGTTTTAATTTAATTTATTTCTTTTAAAAACAACAATTAATATCTAATTGTATCAAAAAATAACAAAAAGTAATCAATTTCTCTATTAATTGTGTAGATCGAATCACATATTATCATTTCGAACCAAACACATTAATGATTAAAGAACAAACTCTATTTTTTGAGGAGACATAAATGAAAGTGTTAAAACTATTAGCGGTAACAGCTGCATTATCTGCTTCTGGTCTAGCAATGGCTGATGGGTCTGTTGTTGATCAAGGTTATGCTTTTGAAGCTAATCAATTAATCCCGACAGGTGCTCGTCTTGAAGTAGGTACAACTGGTTACGGCGGTGCTTTACTTTGGACTGCTAACCCATATGTTGGTTTAGCATTGGGTTATAATGGTGGTGATATTTCTTGGTCTGATGATTTGTCTATTGATGGCACTAAATATGACATGGATTTAGACAACAACCTGACTTACTTAAATGCTGAAATTCGTCCTTGGGGTGCAAGTGAAAATGCATTGGCTCAAGGTCTTTATGTAGCAGCTGGTGTGGGGTATGTTGACAGTAAATATGATTTGAAGAAATCATTACATAACTCAAATGATACTTTGAAAATTGATGGTAAAAACTATTATGCGCCAACAGGTAATGGTAGTATCAATGGTAAAGTAGATTATGATAACCAAATTGCACCATACATCGGCTTTGGTTGGGCTCCAAAAATCACCAAAAATATTGGTGTATTTGGTGAAGTTGGTGCTTATTACACAGGTAATCCATCAGCTAACTTAAAAGCTGTTGGTTTACAAGAGGTGGGTAGTTTAGATCCAACTTCTGGCGCAGATGCAGCTGATCGTTTAGAAAATAAAATCCGTAACGATGACAAATATCAATGGCTTCCAGTAGGTAAAGTAGGTGTAAGCTACCACTGGTAATTCATTCGGGATTTGTATAGAAAAAACGAGCTTCGGCTCGTTTTTTTATGTATAGAATAAATGATCAAACTAAGCTAAAAACGGTACCCAATACGAATTCCATGTGCAAATGCAGTATTTCGACCTACTTCGGATAAAGTAGAATTTTGAGTGATTGGGCTATTGGCATCCAAATCTGCAATTTTTGCTTTATTAAATCGAAAATACTTGATGCCATAGGAAATAAAACTGCTTTTATTGATGTTATATAAGCTACCTAAGCCTAATGCATAAAAGCCGTCAGAAGGATTGAGCGTTCCAGCAGGATTATCACTGCCCGAATCCCATGATATATCAGCTGTGGTAAGCCATTGATCTGAAAGCATATGGGCAATACCGAGTTTTGCAGACCATTGATTGTTTTTATAGTCAATCAGATTGAATGGTTTGATTAATTCAGGATATTGTTGAACTGCATAATCAACCACAGCACCAAATTGTCTAGGCTGAATTTCAAAGTCTTTCCAATTGACCCAACGAAGCTGACTATAGACAATATTGTTTTCTGTTAAACCAGACTGAATTTCTAAATTGACAGATTGTGGTGTAGAAATTCGCGTTTTTTCAAACGGAATTACTGTTAAATTTTGCCCAGAAATATACTCTGTCACTGCTGATTGATGATTGATTTTAGATCGATAAGTCAGTGAGCTTTTTAAGGCATATTCTGGAATTTGATAACTTAAACCTGCTAACCATCCATGACCAGCACTTTGCTTAAATTTTGCCTGATAGCCACTCAGTGCTGAATAGTTTGCACCAAAAATATTTAATTCGCCTTCAAATTGTTGATAAACCGCTCCAGTATAGATATTCCAATGAGTAGTAGGTTGATAACCCACCAACATGGTGAGATTTTGACTATCAAAATTAAATTGACCAGACTCTAAAAGTTGTTTTTCATGATTAGTCTGAGGGCGGTATTGATAAGCAATGTCAACACCATAAGGTTGGTCGTAGATTAAACCAAATGACCACTGTGGTGCGATTTGTAATTTTGCTGCTGCATTGACGAAATGATAAGTATTGACCAAGTTGCCTGTAGAAAAATCATCAATACCTTGTTGTTTTAATTGTTCGTGTTGAGGTAATTGTCCAGATACATCAGCATAAAGCTCAGCATAAGATAGTTCTAGGTAATGATTCGGTTCAAGAAAAGTGCGGACGGATTGATCAGATTTTTCCATACCTGCGGCATGACTAAATAGAGGAATAACGCCCCCGATGGCTAAACCCCAGATCTGATAATTCATCCTTGTCCCCAAAATGACAATATTAAAATATGATTTAGACTAAATTTTATACTAAAAAGATTCTCTTTTGATAAATAATAAATAAAATCAATAGTTTTAGTTTTTCTTAAGAATATGCGTTGTGCTTTTGGATATTTTAATTTAATGAAGAGAGAGCGCAAAAATGCGCTCTTTCTTATCTGTTTGGCTGATTAAGTTTCTTGTATAAACTTAATCTTCAGGGTAGGCGATTTTCTTTAAGGCTTTAATATCCGCCTCTGGTGAGCAGAGTGAAATAAACTCATAACCATAACCACGCAGTAAATGACCTTTACGTACTGCAATCCAAGTGGTATTTAAACCAAAAATATCAGTATCAATTTGTTTTAAACGATGATCACGTTCTGTATCGTAAGCCACATCATTGACAATACCAACACCCATGCCAAGCTCAACATAGGTTTTTATCACATCGGCATCCAGTGCAGACATCACGATATCAACATCAAGATTGGCATCTTCAAAGGCTTTATCAATTTTTGAACGACCTGTGAAACCACCGTGATAAGTAATGATTGGATATTCAGCCAATTTTTCTAAAGTAATGTCTTTAGGATTAAGTTTAGTCAGTGGATGGTCTTGAGGGGTAATAATGCTGTGTTTCCAATTATAGAATGACACGCTTCCCAAGTTTTCTTCGGTTGTCAGTGATTCAGTCGCAATACCAATATCTGCCAAACCTAAAAGTAACATTTCTGAAATTTCAACAGGACTGGCTTGTTGTAAAATCAAATGCACTTTCGGAAATGCTTTTTTAAATAAATTCACGATTGGGGGTAACACATAACGTGCTTGGGTATGTGTTGTTGCAATCGTCAATGTCCCTTCATCGACTTTATTAAAGTCATCTGCAAGACGTTTAATGTTGTCAGCATCAATCAACATACGTTCAACAATACTGAGCAAGGCTTGTCCTGGTTCTGTTAAGCCTAATAGGCGTTTGCCTTTACGAACAAACAGTTGCACACCTAATTCATCTTCTAAATCTTTGATGTGTTTACTGACACCTGATTGAGATGTGTAAAGTGCAGCTGAAGCTTCAGTTAAATTGTAGTTTTGACGAACCGTTTCTCGGATAATTCGTAATTGTTGAAAGTTCATGATGTTCCATACCTCAAATGTGGATGAGTAGGTGGGGAGTACTCATCCTGTCGACGATTACGCGACTTGATTTTCAAATAGGTGAAGTGTAGATGCACTTACCCAAACTGTTTGATTTGGTCTGTATTGATGTAATTTTGCTTCTTCTGGATTTAAAGCAATTTCAATCAGTTGTCCTTGGCGATCTTGTAACTCTGCCATGACTTTACCGGCAATCCATAATTCACGTAAGAAGGTTGCTTGAATTGCATTTTCAGTCGGTTGTGCGTGAATTCTCAATTCATTTGGTCGAGCAAAAGCAATCACTTTACCATCAGCCGTATTTTGCGTTGAAGGCAGTTGGATTCGATCATCACCAATTTGAATAATACCTTGATGGTTCTCACCTTCAAATCGATTCGCTTGACCTAAAAAGTCAAAGACAAATGGTGTTGCTGGTTTCTCATAAACTTCTCGTGGCGAGCCAATCTGTTCGATATCACCTTTATTCATCACCACGATTTGATCGGCGACTTCCAATGCTTCTTCTTGGTCATGGGTCACAAAAATAGAGGTGATATGCAATTCATCATGCAGGGTTCTGAGCCAACGACGCAATTCTTTACGGACCTTGGCATCAAGTGCACCGAATGGTTCATCCAGTAACAACACACGAGGTTCAACGGCTAAGGCACGTGCCAAAGCAATACGTTGACGTTGACCACCAGACAGTTGCGCAGGATAGCGATCTGCCAAGAAACCCAATTGAACCAGATCCAGCAAACGTGTAACACGTTTTTTAATTTCAGTTTCATTCGGGCGTGTTGATTTAGGACGAACACGTAAACCAAATGCGATATTGTCATACACAGTCATATGGCGAAATAAAGCATAGTGCTGAAATACAAAGCCCACCTGACGTTCACGTACGTGAATATTGGTTGCGTCTGTACCCTCAAGAATCACTTGACCTCGATCTGCTGATTCTAGACCGGCGATAATACGAAGTAGTGTGGTTTTACCACAACCTGAAGGTCCAAGTAAGGCAACCAGTTGACCTTCTGGAAAATCCAGAGAGATGTTTTTAAGTGCATGGAATGCACCAAAGTTTTTTTCAATATTTTTAACTTGAATACTCATGTGCAATTCCTTAAGAAACAGTAGATTCTTTACTTTCACGGTCTTGTTTTTCTTGGCGATATTCAACCCAGGTTTTTAAAATAAGGGTAATAATTGCCAAAAATGCTAACAAGGTCGAAACCGCAAAAGCAGCACTAATCGAATTTGGTTCGTTATATAAAATTTCAATATGTAAGGGTAAAGTATTGGTTTCACCACGGATATGCCCAGATACGACCGACACTGCACCAAACTCACCCATTGCACGGGCATTACACAAAATTACGCCGTAGATCAGCCCCCATTTAATGTTGGGAATGGTGATTTTCCAAAAGGTTTGCCAACCTGATGCGCCGAGTACAATTGCCGCTTCTTCTTCCTCTGTACCTTGAGCTTCCATGAGTGGAATTAATTCACGGGCAACAAATGGAACGGTAATAAATACGGTGGCAATGATGATTGCAGGTGTGGCATATAGAATTTTAATGTCATGTTCAATTAACCATGACCCAATCCAACCTTGCGAACCAAAGATCAATACCAGCATCATACCCGCAATCACTGGTGATACAGAAAATGGAGCATCAATAATCGTGGTGAGGATAGACTTGCCACGGAAATTAAATTTAGCGACACACCATGCGGCAGTAACACCAAAAATAACATTCAGTGGAACGGCAATTGCTGCGGTGAGTAAGGTGAGTTTCACGGCAGATAAAGTGTATGGATCGATCAATGATGCGAAATAAACCTGAACTCCTTGTTTCAATGCCTCAACAAAAATCAGCACTAAAGGAAGAACTAAGCAACTCAGGAAGAAGATTAACCCAATAATAAGTAGGGTATAACGCACCCATATTGGTTCACGGGTTGCATCACGAGATTGTAGCTTTTCAGCCAAGGCATTGCTGTTGGTATTTAAGCTCATCGAGCAGTTCTCCCTGTACGGCGACTTGCCCAAGCCTGAATCAAGTTAATCAGTAGTAAAATAAAGAAAGAAATAATAAGCATTACCACAGCAATGGTGGTTGCTCCAGCATAGTCATATTCTTCTAAACGGGTAATAATCATCAATGGTGCAATTTCAGTTTCGTAAGGAATATTCCCTGCGATGAAAATAACTGAACCATATTCACCAACGCCCCGTGCAAATGCTAAGGCAAAACCGGTTAACAATGCTGGGAAGAGAATAGGTAAAATGATTTTAGTCACGATTTGAAAACGATTAGCACCGAGTGCAGAAGCGGCTTCTTCCAGTTCTGTTTCAAGGTCGCTCAATACAGGTTGCACTGTGCGTACAACGAAAGGGATTCCGATAAAAATCAGGGCTAAGGTAATACCCAGAGATGTATAGGCGATTTTAATCCCTAATGGTTCAAGCAATTGTCCAATCCAGCCGGTTGAGGCATATAAAGAGGTCAGAGCAATACCTGCAACAGCGGTAGGTAGAGCAAAAGGTAAGTCGACTAGAGCATCGACTATACGTTTGCCTGGAAATGAATAACGGACTAAGCACCACGCCAATAAAAAACCAAAAATCACATTGATCAAGGCTGCAATGAGAGCGGTGGTAAAACTGAGCTGTAATGATTTTAAAATACGTTCAGAGCTCAAGATTTCCCATAAACCATCCCAACCTACGCCTAATGATTTTATGAATACGGCAGAAAGTGGTATCAGTACGATTAAAGATAGATACGCTAGGGTGAAGCCTAGTGAAAGACCAAAACCTGGCAGCACTCGGGATCGCTGCGACATGATGACTCCTCAAAAGAGAGAAAGCTTATTGAAATCAATAAGCAAATTTAAAACGATTTTTGCAAGCTTAAAAGGCAATGGTTAAATTGCAAATTTAAAAAACAACTTGGTATCATCAGTATTACTCATAAAGATTTTTTGTTGCTCTATGATTAAGTGATCATATATTTCTGGAAAATGTCCAAAACCTGAAGCAACATTGATATGACCGACTTGACCTAAATTTCTTGGCTTGATTTTCCAAGCACGCGCCAATTTTTGAGCATCTTCAAAGTCTAACCAAGGGTCATTTTCAGAAATAATCATTTCAGCTGGAACAGCAATATTTAAGGTTTGAAAATAATTTTCATAATTGCCAATACTGTTTCGAGCAAAACCAGCTTCACCAAAACGTGTAGGATTAGCTGGTGCAACTAAAATAACTTTTCTCACTTTAGTGGTAATTTCAGGATGTTGTGCCAAAGCTGCAACAGTCGTCAAGCAACCAAAACTATGTGCAACAATTTGAACAGGCTGAGGCGCATTCAATACAGTTCTGACAAATTCAGCAACCCAGTCTTTTAATATAGGTAAGTTCCAATCCTGTTGCTGTACACGAGAGCATGACATGAGTTCACGTTGTAATTTAGACTGCCAGTGATCGTAATCGCTTCCACCAACGCCCGGAACAATAATGGTGTGAATCATGTCGGTGCTCCTGTTTTTTAGTTTAAGTTGATTGAGATCAGTTATTTACTACTCGCATTGGCTTTAACAATTTGATCAAATACACCATTGTTGTCAAAGTGTTGTTTTTGAACTTTTGTCCAGCCACCAAACTCTTTATCAATTGTTACCAATTTCAATGGCTTGAATGTGGTTGAATATTTTTGCAATGTCGCAGCATTACGAGGACGATAGAAGTTTTTAGCGGCAATTTCCTGACCGGCAGGTGAATACAAATAGTTTAAATAAGCTTTCGCTAGATTTAAATTACCGTCTTTTTCAGCATTCTTTTCTACGATCGCCACTGGTGGTTCAGCCAAGATCGATAATGATGGGGTGATGATCTCAAACTTACCTGGCTGCTCACGGGTAGACAGATAAGCTTCGTTTTCCCAAGCCAATAACACATCACCGATGCCACGTTCGGCAAATGTGGTTGTTGCACCGCGCGCACCTGAGTCAAGCACTTTGGTTTGTTTATAAATTTGACGAACAAAATCTTGCGCTTTTGCATCTGAACCATATTTATGCTTTGCCCAAGCCCAAGCTGCTAAATAGTTCCAACGTGCACCACCCGATGTTTTCGGGTTTGGTGTAACGATTTCTACGCCCGGCTTAACCAAATCACCCCAGTCTTTGATTCCTTTTGGATTACCTTTACGCACCAAGAATACGATGGTAGATGTATATGGTGTTGAGTTCTGAGGAAATTTCTTTTGCCAGTCTTTTGGCAATAAATTGGTACTTTGTGCAATCGCATCAATATCTGCTGCTAAAGCAAGGGTAACCACATCAGCCTGTAAACCATCAATCACTGCTCGTGCTTGTTTGCCTGAACCACCATGAGATTGTTTAAACTGAATGTCTTGCCCTGTTTTAGACTTCCAGAATGTCGCGAATTGTTTGTTGAAGTTATCGTACAATTCTCGTGTTGGATCATAAGATACGTTTAAAAAATCTTTTGCTGCCACGCTGAAAGATGTGGTTGAAATCAGTGCTGCTGCTACAGCAAATTTAAGTTTAGAGAACTGCATTTTTTGCCCCATTTATTTCTGAAGTTCGGTAAGATGGTGTAAGCATAATGCGAGTCTTTATTCATAAAAAATAATAAAAAACGAATTTTATATGAATAAAAGAGAAATAGATGTTATGTATGTTTCAAAATGTAATTGGGTAAAGCCACAGGAAATTGTGTAATGATCTGTTTTAAAAATGCTCAACAAATTGATTCTATTCCACTTTTGGATCGAGCATTTCATTATGGTGATGGTTGCTTTACCACAGCCAGATTTCATCAAGGAAATTTTGAACTGGAGTCTTTGCATCGTGCACGAATAAAATTGGCGGCAGAACGACTTTATCTAAATTTTGATTTTGAGCTTTTGGATCAAAGCTTGGCGTTACTCAAGCAACAATTTAGTATTTTAAACGGGACGCTCAAACTTGTTTTGAGTCGAGGTGAGGGGGATCGTGGTTATGCGATGCCTGATCATGATGCTGATTTTTATTTGATGTTTTACCCAAAAGCGACCAGTCATTTTCAACCTGAATTTATTCAAAGTGGTGTTTTAAATCAGGCGATTGGTTTATTAATGCCCAATTTAGTGGGTTTGAAAACATTGAATCGTTTAGAACAGGTCATGCTAAAAAAAGAAGCACAACAAAATGGCTGGATAGAAGCACTGGTGACCGATGTGCAAGGTTCAATTGTCGAAGGGATCAGCAGTAATTGTTTTTTTCAAATAAACAATACATGGATTACCCCTGAACTTCGCTATAATGGTGTGCATGGGGTGATGCGTGCTGAAATATTGTCACGAATGCAACATGATGGTGTTTCCTGTGAACAACGTTTTATTGATATGGATGAAATTAAGTATATTCAGAGTTTATTTTTCTGTAATGCATTAAGTCCAATGAAAGCGGTGACAACATTGAATCATCTGAATTTAGACACTCAACCTTGTGTTGAGTTATTTAACACTTTAAATTTAAGTCAGTTTAATTCTCATGCCTAAAGCGAAATCTAAGCCCAAATCTAAAAAGAAGACTCAAGCCAAAGCAGGCACGAACATCTATAAAGGCATTGCAATTTTTGTGGTGGTTTTTTTAGTCATCATTGGCATTATTTTAAAAATGAGTCTTTTTAAAAGCTACCCAGTTTCTGGAGCGAAACAAAAGCTTTCCATTACAAACGGAGAAACCTATACAGGTTTTATTGATGATTTAGCCAAAGAAGATAAAGTCAATTTTCCAATTATTTTAAAGTTGTATCGTAAGATTTTCATTCACGATACCATGAAAGCTGGAGTCTATGAAGTCAGCAAAGGCATGAGTGTACGCCAAGTTTTAGAAATGGTGTCAAATATTGAAAATGCTCAAATGAGTCGACTTTTGGTCATTGAAGGTACAACGGCAAAGCAACTGATTCAATCTTTAAATAAAGATCCATTGATTGAAAAATCGGTGATTCAGCTTCCTCGTGGCGAGATGCTAAAAGTATTGGGTATTCCTTATGAGCATCCAGAAGGATTGTTTGCGCCAGACACCTATTTTTTTGATAAAGGGGCTACCGATAAGCAGATTTTGACAGATTTGTATCAGCGTCAAATGAAAATCTTAGATGATGCTTGGGAAAAACGCGCACCAAACTTACCTTATAAAACAAAATATGAAGCCTTGATTATGGCGTCGATCATAGAGAAAGAAACCAGTGTCGACAGTGAGCTTAGGCAAGTTTCTGGTGTATTTTGTCGCCGTTTGAAATTGGGAATGCGTTTACAAACGGATCCAACCGTAATTTATGGTATGGGGGATAAATATACAGGTAAGATTTCAAAACAAGATTTGCGTACGCCAACCGCCTATAATACCTACACGATAAATGGTTTACCGCCTACGCCGATTGCGCTACCAAGTAAAAAAGCGATTGAAGCGACAATGCATCCAGATGATTCTGAAAATATTTATTTTGTTGCAACTGGAAATGGTGGTCATAAATTTAGCTCAAATTTAAATGACCATAATCGTGCGGTACAACAATATATTGAAGTTATGCGATCTAAAGTTAAGGAATGAGTATGTTTATAAGTTTTGAAGGAACTGAAGGGGTAGGAAAAACCACACTCATCCAAAAATTGTATGAACATTTTCAACAGCAAGGTAAACAAGTTGTTTTAACGCGTGAACCTGGTGGCACACCTTTAGCTGAGCAAATCCGTTCATTGTTGCTGTCTGTAAATCATGAAGAGCAAATGAGCCATGATACTGAGTTATTGTTGATGTATGCAGCACGCGCGCAACATTTGGCAGCTGTGATATTACCTGCATTGGCACAAGGCAAAATTGTATTATGCGACCGTTTTGTCGATTCAAGTTTTGCCTATCAATGCGCTGGTCGTGGTTTAAGTCGGGAAAAGTTACAACTGTTAAATCAAAATTTTGTTTCTAAAATGCCAGATATTACTTTTTGGTTAGATGCACCGATTGAACTTGGGATGAATCGTGCACGAGCTCGAGGCGCTTTAGATCGTTTTGAACAAGAAAAAGTGGTGTTCTTTGAGTCTGTACGTAGTGGCTTTTCTGAAATTCACTTACGTGATGCGCAAAGAATGAAACGTTTAGATGCTACTCAAACACCAGAGCAAGTCTTTGCAGAAGCTTTGCGCTACCTAAAATAACTGTAATTGATTCATTTATTCTGATGTTTTCAATCTCAAAAGTCTTTATATTGTTTTAGGTCAAGGATATAAAGACGTGAATGATGAAAAGTACAAAAACTGAAATCGTTGAATTTTTACAGCAATTTTTTTCACCAAGCTTAGCGCGTTGTGAAATCGAAGAAGTGACTGAAAAAGGTGCTTCTTTGGTTTGGCATGTCAGTGATCAAGACATTCGCCCAGGTGGAACAGTATCAGGTCCAACCATGATGGCATTGGCTGATTTTGCCTTATATGTGGCGATTTTAGGAGAAATCGGATTAATTGGCTTGGCTGTAACGACCAATATGAATATCAATTTTCTACGTAAGCCTACTGGCGGTGTAGATATTCGTGGTGTTTGTAAATTAATGAAGGTCGGTAAAGCTCTAGTTGTCGGTGAGGTATGGATTTACTCTTTAGATTCAGATGATCCTGTTGCTCATGTCACTGGAACATATTCAATTCCTCCACAAAAATAAGCAACGTGTATAAAAAGCACAAATACTTCATTTATTAGGTGAAATATATCATTTAATCTAGCTGGAATTCGCTTTGAGATGCTATATTGAGTTATCTCGGGGATAATGCTAATTTATTCATAATAAATAGTTTATTTTTAAAAATTAAATCATTTTATAAAACGGAATAGAGAATATGTCATCAGATCATGAAGTCGTTCGTTTGTTTAAGGAAAATGTTTTTCCCTTATCAAATAAATTGACAGAGATGTTAAATGAACACTATTCGCATCAGACGGAACGCCGAGGTTGTGGATACACACAAGCAACTCGAGTCTTGGCTGAGTATATTAATTTTCCTCGTGACAACGTTGAAGCGACGGATTTAAAAATATTTCAAGACTATGACTTTAAAAGATTAAAGAAAATTATTGATCAAAAAAATATCTATGGTTTTGATATTGAGGATTGGCATAATCTAGATCAAAACCGCTCAATTGAAAACTTTCTCGCTGACCCGCAGCAACAAAAAAATGATGATTTTAGAGTCCTTGTTGAGCAAGAGGTTACGACCCAAGCAAGTTTAAGAAAATTATTTCAGCAGGCTGAACTTGAAGAAAGCCAAATCATTTGTTGTATGCTGGAAGATGTGATTTTACCGAAAACAGCCGAGAAAACAGGTTATGTTGAAATCCAAACATTAGCGGGAAAACCTAAAGTAGGTTCTTGTCCAATGGCTGAAAATTTTTTCCTGAAAATCGCGCACCGTTCAATGCTGAGACAAGGTTCAATCAATATTTTTATCGATGAACAAAACCGCCCATTATTGATTGAAAAAATGAATATGGGGGATGATCATTCCTGTATCAACTTACAACCTTTAATCATGAATGGTATTCGCATTCCAGTTGGTTCTTTATTTTCGGTAGAATATGATATTGAACAAATTGACAATAAAGTGCCTAATCAAGAATTCAAAGGTTATATCATTCCATATAAAGAAATTCAGGGTTTTTGGTTTTTACGATTGACTACTTTAGCGATCTCACCTGAGAATCGGAAAAGAGCATTCACCACCCATTTTGAACAACAAGTGAATAATGGGTTATTTAGTCCTGATACAACCTTAATTAAACAGCTGAATGACGTTGCATTGTCACAATTGAGAGTCGCTAGTCTCGGATAACTTTATGTTAAATGTTTGTTTTTCATCGCGCTATTTTGCTCAAACACATACCAATAGCATGGAAAAACTTGTTGCAGTTGCTGAGCAATTACAACAATTCAATCATTTTAAATTTCACGAACCCCAACCTATAGATCCAGAAATTTTAAAAGCCTTGCATTCCCCAAGATATGTTGAGGCATTTTTAACAGGACAACCGACTAAACTTGCAACTTTTGCTGGTTTTAAACCATGGAATGAACAATTACGAGATGCAGTTTTGTCCATCAATGGTGGGCAAATACTGGCGACGGAGCTGGCTTTTCAACATGGTATTGCAGCCAATATTGCACAAGGTTTTCATCACGCCAATTATGACTATGGCGGTTCATATTGTACCTTCAATGGCTTGGCACTGATTGCGCAGCATTTTGCGAATAAACGAATCTTTATTTTGGATTGTGATCAGCATGGTGGCGATGGAACTGCTGAATTTACCCGAAGATTAGAGAATTTATATAATTTTAGCATTTATGGTTTGGCATTTGGCTATCCAACGTATGAACGTGCCGAAAGTCGCCATGTACATACGAAGCATGGGAGTTTTGCGCAGTATACCATGGCGATACATGAGGCTTTTCAACGAGCCAATGAGTGGAAGGCTGATATAATTATTTACCAAGCAGGCATGGATTGCCATCAAGCAGATCCTTACGGTTCAGCGTGGTTGAGTACAGAGTTAATTCAAAAACGCGATGAAATGGTATTTAATCTTGCGAAGCGGGAAGGAATTCCACTGATGTTTGTGCTGGCAGGTGGATATCAGAAGCTTGAGGATTTGGTCAATTTACATGCTCAAACTTTTCATACAGCACATCAGATTTATTATAAAAAACCATAAAGATAAAATTCATAAAAATTTGGCTGGATTACCCTATTTTTTGGCTCAATTGGGTAATGTGTATTCATGTGAGCACAATAAAATGATAATTATTCTTATTTGAGGAGCCATGCCATGTTTATCCAAAATTTAGAAAATTTTCCAATCATCCCTGTGAGCTTCCGACCCGATGATGCCGTTTCAGTCAGTGAAACCATTGCCATATATGAATCATTACTTAGCCGAAAAGAAACATTTGTCTTTCTCAGTGAAGGCGCATTTCCTGCACAAAAGGCGGATCACGAGGCACGTAAACAGGTTGCTGCTTGGGTAAAGTCAAAACGTGAGATTTTGGCACAATACGTTAAAGCATTTATCCATATTGAGCCAGATGCAGATATTCGCTTGGAAACTCAAAAGTTTGCCAATAATTTTATTAAGTTCTCAGGTTATCCGATGTTTATTGTCGATAATCATCAACAAGCGAATAAAATAATTGATGCTGTGCTCAGGAGAAAAATGGGCGAATAATGATGCAAAATGAAACCTTCCATTCACAATTGGATCAGCATAATTTGCCCTTATTTGTATTAAAAATCGATCGGCAAGTTCCAGACTGGGAACTTGCTTCTCACCAACATGAGCAAAGTCAGTTATTGGCAACTACAAGCGGATTAATTACGGTTGAAACACCATCAGGAATTTGGGTAGTTCCAGCGCAGCATGCCTTATGGATTCCATCAAATACCTTACATAAAGTCAGTAGTTACGGTATTTCAACAGGTTATGTAGCATTTGTTAATACTGTGTTGCAGCATTTTTCAGCACACACATGTACCATGTTACAAATGACCCATTTAATGAATGCAATGTTAGAACGGGTTGAAACATTTTCTGAAACATCATTTGTAGAAAACAATCGACGTTTAATGGACTGTTTGCTAGATGAAATACAGTCTACTGCTCACCCAATATTTTATTTACCGATGCCAAAAGATTCGCGTATGTTACAGATCGCGCATGATTTATTAAAACAACCAGATCAAAATCTAAATTTGGCTGAATGGGCGAGTCGTTGCTGTATGAGCGAACGCAGTTTGACACGGATTTTTCATCACAATACTGGAATGAGTATTAATCAATGGCGGCGAAAATTACATGTGGTCATGGCACTGCAATGGTTGACTGATGGGGATTCAGTCCATCAAGTTGCAATGAAATTGGGCTATGACAGTGATAGTTCTTTTATCGTCATGTTTAAGAAAATTATGCATCTATCGCCAAAAAGCTATATGCGACAATCATGAGAAATAATCAATAAAACCCAAGTGCGTTATTATGCAAAAAATGAATAATAGCCAGAATTATCTGGCTATTTAACTGTCCTTTTTAAACTTCAGCATTCACTAAAGGGGTTTCGACCGTAAAGTTAGGAGGGGTCAAAACGGTTTTTCTTAACTCGTTAGAAAGCTCAGGATAGTCTAGTGTGTAATGTAGACCCCGTGACTCTTTACGTTGCATCGCACAGCGCACGATCATTTCTGAAACCATGACCAGATTCCGTAATTCAATCAAGTTCTTACTGACATGGTAGTCTTGATAATACTCAGTAATCTCTTTTTTAAGCATTTCAATACGGTGTAAGGCACGTTGCAAACGTTTCGTGGTACGAACAATACCAACATAGTTCCACATGGTTTGGCGTAGCTCATCCCAGTTTTGTAAGATGACCACATCCTCATCTGGATTTGTCGACTGTGATGCATCCCATTCAGGAACATTCGGGCTTTCAAATTGGTGGTCAAATTTGGCTTCAATATCTTTTGCCGCACTCATGCCATATACGAAACACTCCAGCAGAGAATTACTTGCCATACGGTTTGCACCATGTAAACCTGTATAGGATGTCTCGCCAATCGCATATAAACCTGCAATGTCTGTTTGGCTGTTTTCATCCACAACGACACCACCACAGGTATAGTGTGCAGCTGGTACGACTGGAATCATATCCTGAGTAATATCAATTCCCAACTCCAAGAGACGAGCATACAGGGTAGGGAAGTGCTCTTTGACAAATTCTTTAGGTTTATGACTAATGTCCAACCAGACATGCCGAATACCTAGACGTTTGATTTCATAGTCAATTGCACGGGCGACAATATCTCGTGGAGCAAGCTCAGCACGTTCGTCAAAGCGTAACATGAAACGTTCGCCATCAGGGAGACGTAAATACGCACCTTCGCCTCGCATCGCTTCAGTGATTAAGAAAGAGCGTGCTTGAGGGTGATATAAACAGGTTGGATGAAATTGATTAAATTCCATATTTGCAACACGACAACCTGCTCGATATGCCATGGCAATTCCATCACCAGTCGCAATATCAGGGTTCGAGGTGTACAAATAAGCTTTCATAGCGCCCCCACAAGCAAGTGCGGTAAATGGGGCTAAAAACGTATGTACTTTTTCGTTGCTTTCATCTAAGGCATAAAGACCCACTGCTCGGTTCTGTTGTTGTTTGTGCCCCAGCTTATGTGTAGTGATTAAATCAATCGCAATGTAGTTTTCAAAAATTTCGATATTTTTCTTTTCACGGGCTCTTTCAACTAAGGTGGTTGAAATCGCTTTTCCAGTGGCATCAGCTGAATGGATAATACGCCTTTGAGAATGCCCACCTTCACGGGTTAAGTGTAGTTGCTCATCTTCATCTAAGGTAAACTGAACACCGTGGTTTAACAGGAAATCGACTGAAGGTCGTCCACCTTCAACAGTATGCTTCACTGCATCAAGCTCACATAAATGCGCGCCTGCAATCATAGTGTCATCAATATGCTGTTGAATAGAATCAGTTTCATCAAGCACAGCAGCAACACCACCTTGAGCATAATAAGTGCTTGCATCTGTCAATGTAGATTTTGCTAAAACAGCAATATTGAAATGTTCAGGTAAGGATAAGGCTAAACTTAAGCCTGCACCGCCACTACCCACAATAATCACATCGAATTGATGAGTTGTGTTTAAATTAGGCATGTCCATCAGCTAATTTGAAAAATGTTTGCTAATAACACTCTTTTTTTTAACAAATTACAATAGTTAGATGCGTCAGATTTTAGTATAAATAGGCTATTCTCAGTCTCTTAATATGATTTTAAGTAAAGTATTGTTTTATAAAAAAATGTAAACATATTATTACGCAAAGACATCAAATAATATGTTACAAATATTTTTTAAGCACAATCATCAGATGTAGGTTCGTGATAAATGAGTAATGGTCTAATGCAAAAAGGAATGTATGCAGCAGTATTCACTGTCGCTGCGGCTACATCACAAGTACAAGCTTCAACACCTGTCGATTTCTCTAATTTGGTTGAACAGGTGAGTCCGGCAGTTGTTAGTGTAAACGTTGTGAAAAAACTGTCTCAGGAAGAATTGCTACAGCAGCAAGTGCCTGAAATTCTGAAACGTTTCTTTGGTAATCAGATCATTATTCCGCAACAGCGAGCGCCACAAGAAAAAACAGCTTATGGCAGTGCATTCTTTATCAGTAAAGATGGTTATCTACTCACCAACCATCACGTGGTTGAAGATGCTTCTAAAGTGACCATCATGCTCAATGACCGTCGCGAAATTGATGCTAAAGTGGTGGGGAGTGATGAACGTACAGATGTGGCTTTGCTTAAAGTTGAAGGAAATAATTTCCCATCATTGTCGGTAGGCAATGTCGATCAACTTAAAGTGGGGCAGCCTGTACTTGCGATTGGTTCACCATTTGGTTTTGACTATTCTGCATCAGCAGGTATTGTCAGTGCGAAATCGCGAAATATGATGGGCGAAACTTCTGTTCCATTTATTCAAACTGATGTTGCCTTAAACCCTGGTAACTCAGGTGGTCCATTGTTTAACCAACAAGGTCAAGTGGTTGGAGTAAATTCACGTATCTTTAGTGGTACGGGTGGATATATGGGCTTGTCATTCTCTATTCCAATCGATGTCGCGATGGATGTCGTGGACCAACTGAAGAAGAATGGTAAGGTGACACGCTCATATCTTGGTGTAATGTTACAAGATATCGATCGAAATCTTGCAGAAGCGTATAAGTTGGATAAACCCGAAGGTTCATTGATTACTCAAGTGGCACCAAATTCTCCAGCAGAAAAAGCGGGCTTTAAATCAGGCGATGTGATCCTAAAATATAATGGTTCACCAATTTCACGTACTTCAGAATTATTGAATTATTTGAATCGTACTCAACCAAATCAATCCGTGAAACTTGAAGTATTGCGTGATGATAAGCCGAGAGTGATTACAGCAACATTAACAGTTGCTCCTGATGATACTCCAGCAAAAGTTGATAATACGACAACGTCAGCTAAGCCTCACAAAGGTCCAGTGATTGGTGTTGCGATTCGTGCTTTGACTGAGCAAGAAAAGAATCGTTTAAATGTGAAAGGTGGTGTGTTAATTCAAGATGTAACACGAGGCGGTTTGGCTGCTCAATCTCGAATCTTGCCAGGTGATGTGATTACGCAAGTGAATAATAAGAAAATCAACACACCGAATGATTTCGTGGATGCTGTAGCAGAGTTGCAGAAAAATACCGTTGCACGTGTGGCAATTGTGCGTGAAGGGCAACATGCGATGATTGGATTACGTATTCAATAAATCGAATTGATGTGAATCAGCCACTCTAAGAGTGGCTTTTTTATGTCAAAATGCAGCAGATTTTTTAAATAGTGATCAAGAGAGAAGGAACGTTTACATGAGCTCAGTATTTGATTTGGTTCTTCAAGTTAAACCAGAACATATCGATGTTTTAGGTCATGTGAATAATGTTGTCTATGTGCAATGGATGCAGGATGTGGCTTCAGCACATATTGAAACTTTAGGTGTAGGCTTAGATCAATATTTGGAAATGAAGCATGCTATGGTGGCAGTAGAACATCATGTGCAGTACCGCAAAGCAGCGATGTTAGATGATAAGATCATTTTACGGACATGGCTCTATGATATTAACGCCTTGTATTCTTTCCGTCAGTATGCGTTTTTTAATGCCAAAGATCGGACTTTACTATTTACAGGCAATACCAAATGGGCGTGCATTGAAATTGCCACAGGTCGTCCAAAGCGTATGTCACCAACCTTTATACAGGCTTATCAACCGATAAATACAGACATAGATCCTTATGATTTAGACTCAATCGTAACAGTTTGAATCAAGACTCATGATTTGTTTTGAGTTTGATCATTAAAATAGTTTGGATTAATTCATCCAATAAAATATTACAGATTGAATATTGCTTTATAAGTTAAAGAAAAAGGTAAAATTCAAGTGCGAGTGAAAACTTTAAATTTAAGATTTATTTTTCTCAAAAGCAACAGTCTGTAGTTGAATTGACGTTGAACGTAATCGTGGGCGGTAGCTGTGATCAAAGACCAATTTAACCCGAAAATTTAGCTCGATTAGAATAAGGGTAATGTAGGTCAAAGCACAGACAGATAATAATTTTGCCAAACCTAAAGCAAGTGGATAACCACCATCAAAACGCCATAGAAAACCTGCACTGATTGCGGCTAAAGCATATAAAATATTGGCACTAAAACGAGTTCGACCAATTTGTTTGGTTTTTGAGGACAGTTTTAGGATGATTGTTGCGCTATACCATCCCCACAGCGCACCAATCACAATATCTAATGGCCAGTGAACACCAACCACCACACGGCTTAATGCGATCAACGTTGCCAATGAAATTACACAGAAAGTAAATGCTCTGTGATATCTAAAACTATTGAGCTTAATATATTTACTCAATACACCCGCCAGTACAAATGCTGTTGCGGCATGACCGGAAGGGAAGCTATGATATTTTAGTGTCTTTCCGATGATCTCAACATTGTCTATGCCTAGATAAGTAATCGGACGAACAATTTCAAGGAATTGTTTAACGACATGTACACCTAAGCCAGTAATGAGTACGGCAAGAAGACCTAACCAAAGTAGATGAGCGTTGTGACGACAGAAAAATATCAACAGGACATAAGCCGTTAAACCATCTCCCATAAAGGTTATATTTTGCCAAAACCAATCTGAGTGTGGTGGCATTCCATTGATCATTAAGAAAAGCGGCGTATTGATTGCATAATAGTGATGAATAAGTTCCCAAGCTAAAACGCAAAATATTGGAACAATAAAGAATAGAATCATCATGAACTTCCTTTCATTTTCGGAAGTTTGACTAAAATAACACCTCCTTTGTTGAATAGAACTTCTGCATTAGGAAAGGCTTGAAGATTTTCTAAACCTGTAAAAACCACCTCGCCAGATCTAGGTTCTCGTATAGGAACAACTTTTTGTAAGTAGATACTGAAACTGGGCATGTCATGACGCCACATCACAATGGGTTGCGTAATCTTCTGCGCAAATATTCCAGCTTGTTTGACAGGCTGCTGCTGAATAGATCCATAAGTAGGTATCACTACATGAATGATGGTTAAACTGAAAATGATGCTGGCTAAAACCTGACGTAGCCAAAGCACGTATTGACTACGGAATAAAATGATGAGTATGAGGAGGAGTGCGAAAAAAATAGAAAGCCGATATTGCAAATCCAGAAATGGTAATCCATCCCGGACCATTGCCACCACTTCAATTTTCTTTTCATGCGCAATAATGTACTGTCCAATTTCTGGAAGAAAAATCAGCAGCAGCATCAATAAAATGATGGGTAATGCGACTAAGTAGCGTGATCGCAGTTGATCGCGATATTTTGCCATCAGGATAAAAATTGGTGTTACACCATATAAAAGATAATGTGGAAGCTGGGTTTTAGAAAAGCTGAAGAATATCAGCACAAATAAAAACCAGCTCCAGCAAAAAATATCGAGTGAATCAAGACGCTTTAAAGCAAAAGAAGAAAAAAACAGCCGCAGATGACTTAATAACTGAAGAAAGAAACCTGTGACAGGCATAAAAACCAATAAACTTACAGGCAGGTAGTAAAGTAAATTCCCACCATGATTTTCCATCGTATTGGAAAATCGAGAAAGATTGTGCTTTAAGAAAAAGCCGTCAATAAATGCTTGCCCTTGTGCGAGATATTCAGCAATGTACCAAGGTAAGAAAACTGTAAGGCAAATTAACCATCCAAGTGGATTGATCAGCAAACCTTGCCAAGCTTTAAATTTTTTACTTAATAAGGCGTAAATTGTGATGCTGGCAATAGGGATTAAAATAGCAATCGGACCTTTGGTCAGCACACCTAAGCCGACCCACATATATGCACGTAAAGCATATTTGGATGAAGCCTGAGAGTGTGTATGCTGTTGGTTGAAATGACGATAAGCATCAAATAAAGCAAGACAGATCCATAAATTAAGCAAAGCATCAGCTGTGGCTGCGCGTGCGATAATTGAGATAATCAATGAACTCGCAAGCAGGATACAGGCTGTTGCTGCTTTTGAGGTATCTAAAAGCTGCCGACAAAACTCATAAATTGCCCAACACCACAGTGTGGCACATAATGCAGATGGAAGGCGTAATGAGAATTCATTTAATCCAAATAGAAAGACAGAAATGGCTTGCAACCAGTAGATCAAAATGGGCTTGTCAAAGCGCAATTCACCGCCCATATAGGTGGTGATATAATCGCCTCGAATTAACATTTCCATGGTCGCAGAACTAAAAGCACCTTCATCAAGATCAAATAAGGGTGAGCTTCCCAAACCTATTAAAAAATTCAAAGCGAGCAATAAAATTAACCAACGCGATTGAAAAAGTTTTTGGGTTGATTGAAAAAGCGGGGAGATTAATATTGATGTCTGACCTGTCATTGCCCCCTCCGATGCTGGTAAACACGACGGATCAGATAGCTTTTATGATTTTTACTGTCTAGATAAGTTCGAGTAATCAGTTCAGCGATAATACCAGTCATCAAAAATTGTAGTGACATCAACACGCACATCACGCCAATGAGCAGCATGGGACGTGTACCGATGGAGTGACCCAGAATATATTTATCAATTGCCAGATAGGTCAGCATCACACTACCGATACAGCCCAAGAGCAGTCCGATTGAACCAAATAAATGACCAGGACGCATGAGATAACGTTGAAAGAACATCACTGACATTAAATCTAATATCACGCGAATCGTTCGAGAAATACCATATTTGGATTGCCCGAATTGTCTGGAATGGTGACGTACTGGTACCTCTCCAATACGTGATACGGGAACGACACTGGCAACCCACAGAGGAATAAAACGATGCATTTCGCCGACTAAACGGATTTGTTTGATAATTTCGGCACGGTATATTTTTAGGCTGCATCCATAATCATGTAAGCGTAGACCTGATATTCGACCAATCAATCGATTGGCGAGTAAGGAAGGAATTTTTCTTAACAATAAGGCGTCTTGTCGGTTTTTACGCCACCCCACCAAGAGATCAAGATCCTGATCGATCAGTTGTTGCAACATGGCTGGAATATCATGTGGATCGTTCTGTAAGTCACCATCCATCGTCACAATATACTGCCCTTGAGACTCGTCAATTCCAGCCTGCATGGCTGCTGTTTGCCCATAGTTGCGGCTTAATTGAATCAGTCGTGCATTTAAAGGGCTTTGAAGTAATTTTTGCTGAATGGTGTTTACAGTAGCATCACAACTACCATCATCAACCACGATTAATTCCCAAGGTTGCTGTTGAGTGCCCAAAGCCCGTTGTATGGTGTCGATTAAAGCGACAACGGTTTCCTCTTCATTGTAAAGAGGAATAATCAGTGAGAAAAAAATAGATGAGTAAGAGGGCTTAAGTAGATATAGCTCTTCCTCAGGTTGTAATAAAAATGCGTTATGCATAGCTGATGTAATTGTTATTGATTCGTGTTTGAATTATATATTGTTAAATTTAA
Organism: Acinetobacter sp. WC-743; assembly: GCF_000335555.1. Lineage (NCBI taxonomy): Bacteria > Pseudomonadati > Pseudomonadota > Gammaproteobacteria > Moraxellales > Moraxellaceae > Acinetobacter > Acinetobacter sp. WC-743. The sequence goes on from NZ_AMFQ01000013.1 coordinate 76,831, forward strand.
CTGAAAGATTACGATTCCATGATTTTTTAATGACAATAACAAAAGGTAGCGCCTGTGTCTGAACAGAGAGATCCAAATATAAATAATCAAGTTGGCAGGCGACCCAAATATTTGCCACAACTGTTACTGATGATTGCCATCGTTTTGTATGGTACGGTGATTGAATGGTGGTTTGGTTGGTTACAAGTTTTTGAGGCTTGGGCACATGTGCCTATCCAATATTTGATTATGGCTTTGATCCTGATGCAGATGACTTATCTGATACGAGGTTGGCGAATTTATGATTTCTTTTTACCCATCACCCGTGGGCAGAGGATGACATGTTGCCGAATCATGCTGATTCATAATCTACTCAATAACTTATTGCCTTTTCGTTCTGGAGAAATCAGTTTTCCTATACTGATGCGACGTTATTTTACTGTAAGCCTTAGCTATGCGACTGCGGGATTATTACTGCTTAGAATACTTGATTTACAAGTGCTGCTTGGATTGGGTTTTTTTGCCCTTTTATTGTTAAAACACTCCAATAATGTAGGGTTGTGGGGGGGGATGGTTTTATGGTTCACGTCTCCATTAATAATATTACTTTTTACGCCGTGGCTAAAACGTTATTCAGAAAAGCTCAATACTCAGGGGCGATTGAAAAATTTACTTGAACAAGTTTTATTGGCAATGCCATTACATTTGAACAGTTTACTGCGGAGTTGGTTATTCACGCTCATCTGCTGGGGAAGCAAGATTATGGTTTTTGCAGCTGTTTTAGGCTGGTTCATTCCATTGCAATGGTGGGAAGCAGTGGGTGTGAGTATTGGAGGTGAGTTGAGTTCTGTATTACCTATTCATGCCCCAGCAGGACTTGGGACCTATGAAGCCGCAATTTTGGCAACTGGAAAACTGTTTAATCTCTCAGAAGCTAAAGCATTATTATTTGCCGCTGTACAATTGCATTTGCTGATAATCATCAGCACACTATTCGGCGGTTTAATCGCGTTATTTATCCCTGCTCATGTTCGGTTTACAACTAAAACTAAGGCAAATAAAAAGCAGGAAAAGATGAAATAGATTGAAAGGGAAACTTACATACACCCTATCGGAGAGATAGTTTTTCTCAAAGCCTTACTATATTTTTAACATTGATCTGCTTATACTGTGCAGCAATTGGGAAATTTCATTTTTTGCACGCCATAAGTACTTTTGATATTGAGTACATGATGGTGGACATATTTTTAGAGTAGTTTATGGCAGTAGCTAAGAAGTCTGTTAATATCAATAACATACGCAATTTTTCTATTATCGCTCACATCGACCACGGAAAGTCGACTCTTGCTGACCGATTTATCCAAATGTGTGGTGGATTACAAGATCGTGAAATGCAGGCTCAGGTTTTAGACTCTATGGAGCTTGAGCGTGAGCGTGGAATTACCATTAAAGCGGCTTCGGTAACATTGTATTACACACACCCAAATGGTCAAGAATACCAGTTAAACTTTATTGATACTCCGGGACACGTTGACTTCTCTTATGAAGTTTCTCGCTCATTGGCTGCCTGTGAGGGTGCTTTATTGGTGGTCGATGCTGCACAAGGTGTAGAAGCACAATCAGTTGCCAACTGTTATACCGCCATTGAACAAGGTTTAGAAGTACTGCCAATTTTGAATAAAATTGACTTGCCTCAAGCTGAACCTGAACGTGTAATCCATGAAATTGAAGAAATTATTGGAATTGAAGCAACACATGCACCGACTTGTTCAGCAAAAACAGGTTTAGGTGTTGAGTCAGTTTTAGAAACGTTGGTTGATATTATTCCTGCACCTCAAGGTGATCGTGATGCACCGCTCCAAGCACTGATTATTGACTCATGGTTTGATAACTATTTGGGCGTGGTTTCTTTGGTTCGAATCAAACAAGGTCGTGTGCGTAAAGGCGATAAGATGTTGATGAAATCAACAGGTCAGTCGCATATCATTACCTCAGTGGGTATTTTCAATCCAAAACATACAGAAACAGGCATTTTAGAGGCTGGTGAAGTTGGTTTTGTGATTGCGGGGATCAAAGATATTTTTGGTGCGCCAGTAGGTGATACGATTACACTTGCAACAACACCAGAAGTTGAAACTTTACCGGGCTTTAAAAAGGTCAAACCACAGGTCTATGCGGGCTTGTTCCCAATTGATGCCAGCGATTTCGAACCATTCCGTGAAGCCTTACACAAACTGCAAATCAATGACTCTGCATTATTCTTTGAACCTGAAAGTTCAGATGCGCTTGGTTTTGGTTTCCGCTGTGGCTTCTTAGGCATGTTGCACATGGAAATCGTACAGGAACGTTTAGAACGTGAGTATGATTTAGATCTGATCAGTTCTGCACCAACAGTGATCTATGAAGCATTGATGAAAAATGGTCAAACGATTTATATCGACAGCCCATCTAAAATGCCAGACGGTTCAACTGTAGAAGATTTACGTGAACCCATTGCAGAATGTCATATCCTTGTTCCTCAAGAATATTTGGGCAATGTAATGACGCTGTGCATTGAGCGTCGTGGTGTACAAAAAGATATGAAGTTCTTGGGTAATCAAGTATCGATTAGCTTTGAAATTCCGATGGCTGAAGTGGTCATGGATTTCTTTGATAAATTGAAATCATGCTCACGTGGGTTTGCCTCTTTAGATTATAACTTTGTCCGTTTTGAAAGTTCATCTCTGGTTAAGGTTGATGTATTAATTAATGGTGATAAGGTTGATGCTTTAGCAATGATTTGTCATCGTAATGATGCACGTCACCGCGGTATTGCTTTAGTTGAAAAAATGAAGGATTTGATTCCACGTCAAATGTTTGATGTTGCGATTCAAGCCGCAATTGGTGCGCAAATCATTGCGCGTTCAACGGTAAAAGCGATGCGTAAAAACGTATTGGCTAAATGTTATGGTGGTGACGTTTCTCGTAAGAAGAAATTGTTATCTAAACAAAAAGAAGGTAAGAAACGTATGAAGCAGGTGGGTAGTGTTGAAATCCCACAAGAAGCGTTCCTTGCTGTGTTAAAAGTAGAAAGATAAAAACTAGAGGTCTGATTGGTCATGGATTTTGATTTTAATTTAATTCTCGTTCCTGTAACGCTGGTATTTTTTGCGCTGTGGTTACTTGATAAGTTTGTACTGAAACAACGTGCAACAAAAGGAAAGGGGAATGAAAATGTCGTTATTTCATGGGCATATGATTTCTGGCCTGTTCTAGCGGTTGTTCTTGTTTTACGCTCTTTCTTCTTTGAGCCATTCAATATTCCTTCTGACTCTATGGTTCCGACCCTAGAGACAGGAGATTATATTTTGGTCAATAAGTTTCAGTATGGCGTACGTTTACCAATTACCAATACCAAGATTCTGGATATTGGTGAACCACAACGTGGTGATGTTGCTGTATTCCGTTATCCAGAAAATCCAAAAATTAGCTATATCAAGCGTATTATTGGATTACCGGGTGACCATATTGAATTTAATCAAGGTCAGTTGACGATTAATGGCAAAAATGTAGAGCAAGTTCCAGCTGAATTTAGTCGTGAAAAAGATATTTTAGATACCCCAAAATCGATTTACTACTATGAAACAATGGGTACCCATAAGCATTTAGTTCGTTTATTGGAAGGTCAAAACCCGCTTGTTGCTGCATTCAATTATGCACAGAACAAACAAGACTTACCTTATGTAGCGACTGCAAATGATCGCTTTGTGAAGTCAAATGGTCAAAGTTGGGAAGTGACTGTACCTAAAGGTCAATATTTTGCGATGGGCGATAACCGTGACCAAAGTGCCGACAGTCGTTTTTGGGGATTTGTACCTGAAGAGAATTTAACAGGACATGCAATTTATGTTTGGATGCATAAAGAGCCAGGTCTAAAAATTCCATCATTTAGCCGTAATGGAGCAATTCAATAAAACCGAGTTGCAGCAAGTGTTAGAAATAAAGAAAGGTCAATGTTTATTGACCTTTCTTTTTTATCTGTTAAAACTATGAAGTTATATTGATTTATAAGAAAAATAAAACAGAACAAATGATTTGAACTAGCAACTTGACGTCGTTTAAAGGATAATAGTGGCGATAAATTTTTTATCACAGTATTGTTTTCCAGTGTATAAGAAGTTTATAGCCAATTGAAAATGATGAATCTGCTTAAATCAAATGGTTTGATCTTGGCGTTTACTGATTTTTTAATTGTCATTAGGGATTATTTATTCTTACCTGTTGGATAAAAAAATGCGTAAAAATCAACAAGGCGCTTCATATATTGGAATTTTATTGGGGATAATTGCTTTAGCTTTTATGTTGAAAATCATAGTAGCTGTATGGCCATTATACTGGGATGATCGTGTGATTAACGGTCAAATTGTAGAGCAAATCAAAAATAGCTCTGCTGAAATCACACCATTGAAATTTGCAACAGAAGTTGACAAAAGGTTAGAAATGAACAATATCCGAGACACTAAATTCGAAGATATTGCGACTGTTTCAACTAAAGATGGTTTACAAGTGACTAAAAAATATGAAGTACGGAAAAATTTCATGCTGAATATTGATTTAGTCCTCACTTTCGAGAAGAGTTTTGATCAAAGGTCAGTTGAAAGTAAGTGATCTTCGCTTACAAAGTAGAATCGGTTACCAGTTTAAACAACCCGAGTTATTACAACTCGCGCTGACTCATCGTTCGGTGAGTCACAAACACAACTATGAGCGTCTAGAGTTTCTGGGTGACTCATTGTTGGGGATGATCATCGCAAATTACTTATATAATGCCTATCCGCATGAAAATGAAGGGCGTTTAACCCGTATGCGTGCAACTTTAGTGCGTCAAGAAGCGTTGGGTAAAATTGCCAATGACTTAAAATTAAGTCAAAGTTTAATTTTAAGTACAGGTGAATTGAAATCTGGCGGTCATCATCGTGAGTCAATATTGGCAGATACTGTTGAAGCGATCATTGGGGCGATTTATACAGAAAGTCAAGATTTACCTTTGTTGGAATCCATTGTTCTGAAATGGTATGAACCTTATTTGGATCATATCGAACCTACAGATCAGTTAAAAGACCCGAAGTCACGCTTACAAGAGTATTTACAAGCCCGTAAAAAACATCTCCCTGTTTATGAGGTGGTGGATATTCAAGGTGATGCACCCAATCAACATTTTAAAGTAGAATGTACTATAGATGGCTTACCTAAAATGATGGGTGAGGGATCGAGTCGCCGTTTTGCAGAACAGGCAGTCGCGGCGGATTTTTTAAAGCTATTGGAGCAGTAAACTGCATGAATACACATTCCGATCACAATGATGCTGATCACGAGTCGTCTGAAAACGGCAATGATTTAATTAATCAATTTTTTAGTTCACAAGGCACTGAAATTCCTTCGGATTATCGCAGTGGTTTTGTCGCAATCGTGGGACGTCCAAATGTGGGTAAATCCACTTTGATGAATCATTTATTGGGTCAAAAGTTATCGATTACTTCACGTAAACCGCAAACCACTCGCCATAAAATCATTGGTATTGATAGCCGTGAAAAGTCGCAGGCAGTTTTTGTGGATACTCCGGGTATGCATAAAAAAGAAGTGCGTGCCATCAATAAAATGATGAACAAAGCTGCACACTCTGCTTTACGTGATGTCAATCTGGTTTTATTTGTGCTTGATGCCCAAAAATGGACTCAGAACGATGAGTTGGTTTTAGAGAAACTTAAAAACGCAGAAATGCCAGTGGTTCTCATCATCAACAAGATTGATACCTTAGAAAATAAGCGCATGGTGTTGCCGTTGATTCAAGAACGTGCAAAGTTAATGAATTTTGCTGAAATTGTTCCAGTGTCTGCATTGCGCGGTGCAAACTTGGATCATTTGCGTGATGCGATTGAAAAATATCTACCTTTCCAACCGCCATTGTACTCATTGGATCAGTTGACTGACCGTTCTGAACGCTTTCTTGCGAGCGAAATTATTCGTGAGAAAATTATGCGTCAGTTAGGTGAAGAACTTCCTTATGATTTAACAGTTCAAATTGAATCCTTTAAAACAGAAGAAGCAACGATCAATGAAAAGACTGGTCGTCCTAAAGCTGCATGTACATACATTGATGCTACAATTTTTGTTGATCGCCCTGGTCAGAAAGCCATCGTGATTGGTGAAAAAGGTGCTAAGCTGAAAAAAATTGGTATGGATGCTCGTATCGACATGGAAAAAATGTTTGAGCAAAAAATCATGTTAACGCTTTGGGTCAAAGTTAAAGGTGGTTGGTCTGATGACGAACGTGCTTTAAAAAGTCTAGGCTATAGCGATATTTAAGTCATTTTGTTGGGAACTGTCATGATCCGAGTTATTTCCATTCTTGCATGCGTCATAATCCTACAAGGCTGTATTACTAAAATTGTGACGGTTCCAGTCAAAGTTGCTTATAAAACCACAAAAGGCGTAGTCAAAGGGACTGCGGCTGTTGTGGGGGCTGTTATTCCTGATGGGGATGACGATGAAGACAAGAAAAAAGAAAAGGATGATTAAGATAAAGCAAGATGCGCAATGAAATCTTGCATGGTTATTTAATCCATCATCGAAAATACCGCGAACGTAGTCATATTGTGCACTTGTTTACGCAAGAGCATGGTCGTGTCGATGGTATTCTTCGACAAACTCCACCTCCTCAATATCAACCGATTACCTTGCAAGCTTCAGGAAAATCTGAGCTTAAAAACTTTTCTAAACTGGAAATTTTAAATCAGCCGATTTTCTTTTATGGAGATGCCTTTTTTTCAGGTTTCTACCTCAATGAGATCATTCTTAGGCTTTGTCCACTTGAAGAAATGATGCCTGAAACTTTTCAGCAATATCATATGACATTGCAACATTTGCAGAAATTAGCTGAACATACACAGGCAGATTTATTTCTTCGACAAATTTTACGTCTGTTTGAACATGCGCTTCTGGAAGAGTTAGGTTTTCCATTGGATTATGAACATGATTCAAATCAGCAGATGATTATTCCCGCACAACGTTATCAGTTCCAATTATCAGAAGGCTTTACTCCTGTATCACATACTTCTTCAGCCACTTTGCTCGGACAACAAATTTTGAGTATGGCAAGCTATGAAAAAGGTAGGGATTTTAGTCCAGAACAGTTACAATTATTGTCCAAGCTCTACCGACAAATGATTACATCGCTTTTGGGTGATCGACCATTAAAAAGTCGTCAGCTTTGGGTTCAAAACGCTCAATCTAAATCTTTGAGCCGTTAATTTCACTTTATTGGTTAATTAGGAAAATGTTATGGCTGCATTGCTAGGTGTAAACATTGATCATGTTGCAACACTAAGACAAGCACGTGGAACAACTTATCCTGATCCTGTGAAAGCAGCATTGATCTGTGAACAAGCAGGGGCGGAAGGCATTACTTTACACTTGCGTGAAGATCGTCGTCATATTCAAGATGATGATGTACGCCGTATGCGACCAGTATTGAAAACCAGAATGAATTTAGAGATTGCTGTAACTGATGAAATGGTTGCATTTGCAACAGAGATCAAACCGCATCATGTTTGTTTTGTGCCTGAAAAGCGCCAAGAAGTGACCACTGAAGGTGGTTTGGATGTTGTTGGACATTTTGCAGATGTCAAAGCGGCAACACAAGCACTCACCGCAATTGGCTGTGATGTTTCATTATTTATTGATCCTGACTTTGCGCAAATTGATGCAGCTATTGCCTGTGGTGCGCCAACGATTGAGTTGCACACAGGTGCATATGCAGATGCTGAATCTGGTGCAGAACAACAAGCGGAGCTTGAGCGTATTGTGAAAGGTGCGGAATACGCAGCAGCTCAAGGTTTGGTGGTGAATGCGGGTCATGGTTTGAATTTGGACAATGTTGCTGCAATTGCTGCTATTCCACAGATTCATGAATTGAATATTGGGCATTCTATTATTGCCGAAAGTGTATTTGTCGGTTTGGCGCAAGCTGTAAAAGACATGAAAGCCGCTATTCAAGCTGCAGCTTAAGTTACCTTTTGATTTACCTTATTGAATTTTGATCATGTCGAATATGAATTATGATGAACTCATGCAACCTGTGATTGCTTTTTTGGGCTGTGAAACGCCAAAAGCTTGGTTGGATGAAGCATTAAACAATCTCCCATTGCTGATGCAAGATCATGCGAATTGTGAAAAGAAAGCAGCAGGAACAGCAATGAACTTGATGTTTCGCTACAGTTTTTTTACCGATTTACAAGTGAAACTGGCACAGCTTGTTCGTGAAGAAATGTTGCATTATGAGCAAGTCTTAGAATTTATGCAAAAACGTGGTCAAGCGTGGCAGGGATTAAGTGCCGGGCGTTATGCAGGTGGTTTACGTAAGGAAATCCGAACTTACGAGCCTGAAGCTTTAATTGATATTTTAGTCATCGGTGCTTTTGTTGAAGCTCGGTCGTGTGAGCGTTTTTACGCATTGGCACCGTTGGTGGATGATGAGCTTGGGCGTTATTACCGTTATTTGCTAAAATCAGAGTCACGCCACTATGAAGACTATTTGGCATTGGCTTTAGATGTTGCTCAAACTGCAAAATTAAAAGATCCTGAAGAAGATATTCAACAACGTATTGAATTGATTCGTGAAGTGGAAAAAGAGTTGATTTTAACTCCAGACAAAACTTTCCGCTTCCATAGTGGAGTACCCCTCAAGGGACGTGCTTAAGTCGAGATCTGTAGAAAAGACCAAAGTACTATTTTGGTCTTTTCGATTTTATAATCAAAAAAACGATAAAAACACTGATTTAAAATTTTTCTATTCCAGCCCAACCTGCTTGAGGATAGCGATCTCCTTGTATGTGCTCAGGGCTAAAGAGTTGATCTAGTTGCTGAATCTGTATATCACTCAACATGACCTGATTAGCTTTTAAGTCATCTTGTAAATAACGTGATTGTCGGGTTCCAAAAATAGGCGTGACATGAGTAAATTTACCCATTAACCATGCTAAAGCGACTTGGGCATTGCTATGTTTCCATGAAGCACATATTTGACTAAACTTTTCTAGCAAAAGCTGATTTTTATGGAATGAATCCCCTTGTAATCGAGGGAGGTTTTTTCTGAAATCTTGTGCATCCATTGTTGCTGGGTTTAATTCAGCCGTTAAAAATGCACGTCCTAATGGACTATAAGCAACAAACTCAATATTGAGTTCTAGGCAGGTTTGGAGTAATTCTTGCTCAGGCTCTCTTGACCAAAGTGAATATTCGCTCTGTACTGCTGTAACAGGTGCAACCGCATTTGCTCTTTTGAGCGATTGAGCAGAAATTTCGGAAAAACCAAAACTTTTGATTTTGCCTTGTCGAATTAAGTCTGATAGTGTCCCTGTCACATCCTCAATTGGGACTTCAGTTTGTCGACGATGACAATAATATAGATCAATCTGCTCAATGCCTAAACGTGTTAAAGATGCTTCACAAGCTTGGCGAATATAGTTTGGCGTGTTGTCGATACGTCGTTCATAGTGATTTTGATCACGTACAATTCCAAATTTAGTTGCAATCACTATCGCATCTCGTTGATTTCGATAATGTGCGATAAACTGTGCTAATAATTTTTCGTTGTGTCCATGTCCGTAAGTATCTGCGGTATCAAAAAAATTAATCCCAGAATCAAATGCTTCCTCTAAAATTCTAAGTGAATTTTGGTCATCTGTTTGACCATAAAATTCACTCATTCCCATACATCCTAAGCCCATTGCTGAAATTTCAAGTGATGTCTGATTTAAATTCTTCATTTTGCTTGACCTATATAAGAGGGTTCATCTTTCAACCATGAGTCGTGTAGCCATTTTTCTGTTTTGCGATGTCCAGGAAAGTTAATCCAAACAATATCTCTTTCAAAAATAATTGGATGTTGATTTTTTCCAACTATGACCCAAAACCAACGACCATCATTTAAATTGCGCATTTTGACTTTCATGCCTGAAATTTTTTGATTATTTCCATTGAGCTGTATAGTTTCATCATGCTGATCAACCCATTGAATTTTTCTATGTTGCAGTAAATCAGGTGCATAACGTTGTAAAAAATCATCAGCAATTTTTTGTGCCTGTACTTTGCTGGGTAAATTTCCATGAACCAGACTTGCATCTAAATAAGAAAATCCTTTCAAATTATGTGCCGCGTCTGATAAATAGCTAAAGTTTTCTTCACCTAATCTAAATGATGGTGATTTTTGAAAGCGTATCCATTGCACTTGTTGAGCATCAATCGGGACAGGTTGCTCATGTACTTTTTGATAATGTGTGGGCATAAATTCAGCCAAAAATTGAGATACTTTACTTTCCTGACTGGGGGTGTTTATCGGTGCTGTAACATTTGCAGAGCATGAAGCAGTAAATAAAGCACTGCCAAAAATTAAGGCGTATTTCATAGGGTGACTCCTAAATTGTTAAGTTAAGATTTGCGGGAATAACAGCAATAGCTTCTACTTCAACTAAAACATCAGGGTGAAATAATTGTGCAACTCCGATCAGACTACTTGCAGGTGGCAATTGCGGATCAATAAATTTGTCTCTAACTTTACGAATCATGAGCAACTGATCAGGCTTTAGATCACGGATATAAATAGTCAGTTTTACTAAGTGTTGAGTGCCGATACCTGCCTGATGTAGTGTTTTTTCAATATTTTGAAAGGCTAAATGAAGTTGTTCCTCAAGATCTGCCTGTAAAATTTCTCCTTGTTCAGTCATGGGTACATGACCTGACAAGTACATGAGTTGTCCTTGTTGCACGACGATTGCTTGTGAAACATTAGGAATATTCAAATGGATCGGATTGATTGCATGGAGGATTGAATTGCTTGAAGTCGTTGTTTGTTGGTACATATTTACCTCATGTGAATTGTTATTGTGTGCGTAACTTAAATTGCTGATAAAGAGCAAAACGAAGAAAAATGGAAAAGCAAAGTAGCGGTAACGCATATTAGTCAACCTATTTAAAAAGCTCATTTGATTGTGCTTCGATTTCATTTTTTATAGAATGATGATTATTAGTGGTTATAAATTCCAAAAATGAAATGTTAGATGATTTGAGTTTATTTATAGCGATAGTCAGAGCTGGAAGCTTGAATATGGCATCTGAACAACAAAATATTCCCGCTGCTACATTGACCCGTCGTTTAAAAAAATTAGAAGAAAGCTTGGGCTGTAAGTTATTACATCGAAACAGCCGAGGAATACAGTTAACTCAAGAAGGGCAACGTTATTACGAGCGTTGTCAGCCTTTACTGAGCGCGTTATTGCAAAATACACATGAAATAAAAGAAGAAACAACTCAAGTTAAGGGTCGTATTAAAATTTTGGCGCCGATGAATCTTGCGATTTTTCCTTTGCAAGAATTTTGGAATACTTTTCTAAAACGCTATCCAGAGATTGAACTTGAATTGCAATTAGACAATGTACTTGATGATTTAATGACTCAAGGCGCAGATTTAGCTTTGCGTGTCGGTAAAATGCCCAATAGTGTATATATTCAAAAACGATTAGCCAGTATTAAAACCTGTATCGTGGCTTCTCAAGACTATTTAAATCAGCATGATATTCAGACGCCAGAAGATTTAGCGCAACAAGACTGGTTATTGGCTTATCCTTTAGAACAAATTGAACTACGGTACCAACAACAAAATTATCAATTTAAAATTCAAACTAGTCGTTTAAAAGTGAATGAAATCAGTCTATGTGTCAGTCTTGCAGAACGTGGCTTGGGCTTATGCTATGTTCCATTTACCCAATGTGAAGATGCTTTGAAGACTGGAAGACTCAAACAGGTTTTACCTGAATGGCAATTGCCAATCAGAGATGTCTATGCTGTTTGGCATGCTCAAAAAGTCATGCCTGCAAGAGTCAAAGTTATCATTGAAGAGTTAGATATTTTTTTCCAGAAACAGACTTGGAATCATACATAATTCAAAATTTTATTCTTATAAAAACAATAAGCACTATTTTTGATGAAATTTACGTTATAGCACAAGTTTTATTGAACTTTAACATCATATAAAAATGATCTTTTTTAGCAGTTTATTGAGTTGCAAAGGAAGTATGTATTATCGTTTGCTAGATAAATTAAATTTTAAATATTTGATTGATAAATAAATTATTTTATATGAGGTATGTCGTATGATTCTAAGGAGTGAATCTATTAGAGTTTGTATTATATACTGCTATAACTTGTTGCTGATGAGGCAAAAGGGAACAATTTTGGGAAATATGCTTTTAATAGAATTACGATTATTCAAATATTTTAACCCAATATTTTTTTACTCTTTAACAACTGAATAAAATCAATAAGTTATATTGGTAAGTAAAAACTTGGGTCATTTGATGATTTTTAGGTTTAACTTACTGTTACCACTTTATTTTTTGATCTAAAATTATAGTTCACTACCGCATAGGTAGCTTAGAAAAGTACCGTGTGAATGCGAGTTTGAATTCTTTAGTTCACTACCGCATAGGTAGCTTAGAAATTTAGTTAAAAATAATTTAGATGAATTTTGAGGTTCACTACCGCATAGGTAGCTTAGAAATTTTTAAAAGGTTAAGATGTACGAAATTAACTTGTTCACTACCGCATAGGTAGCTTAGAAATTTATTCATTCCGTTCTCAGGTGTGAATTCGCGTTCACTACCGCATAGGTAGCTTAGAAAATCCAGCTCGATGTCGATTACAAATGTCGTGAGTTCACTACCGCATAGGTAGCTTAGAAAGAAACATGAAACGTGGGTATAACAATGAAACCGTTCACTACCGCATAGGTAGCTTAGAAATCTTAATTAATACGGCTTAATAAAATTTCCCAAGTTCACTACCGCATAGGTAGCTTAGAAAGCAGCGTGGACAGATGTCGGGGGTCAGTCTCCGTTCACTACCGCATAGGTAGCTTAGAAAAACCAATGAAAACCCCGAGACAAATAGCAACGGTTCACTACCGCATAGGTAGCTTAGAAAACAGTATGGTTGAACTCGTTGGCTACGGTGAAGTTCACTACCGCATAGGTAGCTTAGAAAGCTTGAAATCATCACCTCGCGAACGTTATCCGGTTCACTACCGCATAGGTAGCTTAGAAAAACCCCGATTAAACGCCCCCATTCGATTAACGGTTCACTACCGCATAGGTAGCTTAGAAAGTGACGGGTTAGAATCTTCGGTCTATCTGAGTGTTCACTACCGCATAGGTAGCTTAGAAAGCCCTGAGATCGTAAAGTTAAACTAATATCCTGTTCACTACCGCATAGGTAGCTTAGAAATTAGCTGTATTGGACCAGTTAATTCCTGTTTGGTTCACTACCGCATAGGTAGCTTAGAAATGAAGGGTTTGTTTTTGTGCCGAAAGAATTGAGTTCACTACCGCATAGGTAGCTTAGAAATCAACGCACCCATGCGGTGTGGTACGGTCGACGTTCACTACCGCATAGGTAGCTTAGAAATGTTTGTGTTCCAGTGTCAGGGTCAGTTTTATTGTTCACTACCGCATAGGTAGCTTAGAAAGACAGTCCAGTTAATAAGACGAATATCAGACAGTTCACTACCGCATAGGTAGCTTAGAAAATTGTGCGGGGGTGGACCTTGTACTTAATTGAGTTCACTACCGCATAGGTAGCTTAGAAATTGAACGGTATAGATCGCAATAAATCCAGATTGTTCACTACCGCATAGGTAGCTTAGAAATTGCCAGTCCCAACGAATTAGATAATTCCAATGTTCACTACCGCATAGGTAGCTTAGAAATCAACAGGTAGGCTAGAGATCGTTGCACTATCGTTCACTACCGCATAGGTAGCTTAGAAATACAACCAAGCATGTCGCTATCACATTGGCAAGTTCACTACCGCATAGGTAGCTTAGAAATGGAGCATGAGCCGAGAGAAATTGACACAGAAGTTCACTACCGCATAGGTAGCTTAGAAATATAGTATATAAAAAATTCTATTACCCCAAATGTTCACTACCGCATAGGTAGCCTAGAAAAATTGTTAAACCTCTCTGATGATTTTAAAAATTTATAGTGGTATAAATTGTTTATTTTATAGCAATAAAAAAGCCCACTTGAATCAAGTGGGCTTTTAGAATTTGGCTCTCCAACCTGGGCTCGAACCAGGGACCTGCGGATTAACAGTCCGTCGCTCTACCGACTGAGCTATTGGAGAATCTGCATGCGATTATAAGGATATATCACGAGTGGTCAAGCCTTTGATGTCATCTTTTCTTCATTTTTGACTTGTATGCTTTTTATTTAAACAAATAAGATCAAAATTAAAAAAATGGATTTGAGTGGTTGCAAAGCGAGAGCTGACTTGTTAGATTAAAAACATAAAGAGCGTTTAAGTTTGACTTAAACCGTGTGGATTTAACCAACTTGCCAGCACTAAAATGGCTAAATAGGAGACAGCGCGATGACGACGCTAACTATTTCTCAAATTTTTGAAAAATTTTCTTTTTATCAAGAAAACTACCTTTCTATCCTGCAAAATCCTGAACAATATCATATTGAAGTTGAGCAAGCATATTTAGATGTTTGGCCTTTTTCTGAGAAAAAACTGTACTTAGGCGATTTGTTACAACTGTGGTTTAGTGAAAAGTGGCTGATTAATTCAACATGCAGATTATTACTGAATTCATCGACATTAGATTCATCTGATTTAACTGCTGAACCCACTCAAAAACAGATCCAAAGAATACAGGATTTATATTTATTTCAATTAAGTGGCAGTACTTTATCAGGTTCAAACCATGCACAAGTCTGGTCTGTTTCTGAACAGAAAGTACTGTATGTCTCTTTAAACAGTATTTTTAAATATTACTGTTATTTTGAATCGATTGAACGTCCAAAAAATTATCCAAACCATCAATTTAAAACTTTTGGTCAAGCCATCTAATCCACAATTTGAGAAGCTTTTAAGTTGAGTATTTTAAATCTGCTTAAAAGCTTCAATTGCGCGGATGCGACTTTGTTTTAAATCAACAATAGGTTGAGGATAATTCAGTTGTATTTCTGAATTTTTGGCATAAGGTTCGTGAATGGTTTTTGCATCCAAATCAGCAAGTTCGGGTACCCATTTTCGGATATATTCACCTTCAGCATCAAACTTTTGTGATTGGCTGACTGGATTGAAAATACGGAAATAGGGAACTGAATCTGTGCCTGTTGAAGCGCACCATTGCCAACCACCATTATTTGCAGCCAAGTCGCCATCAATCAAATGTTGCATAAACCATTGTTCTCCTAATCGCCAATCAATCAAAAGATTTTTGCTCAGGAACATGGCAACAATCATTCGTACACGGTTATGCATCCAACCTGTTTGTAGTAATTGGCGCATCCCAGCATCAACAATCGGGATGCCTGTCTGCCCCATTTGCCAAGCGATTAGATCCTCAGGC
This sequence comes from Acinetobacter sp. WC-743, assembly GCF_000335555.1. Taxonomy (NCBI): domain Bacteria; kingdom Pseudomonadati; phylum Pseudomonadota; class Gammaproteobacteria; order Moraxellales; family Moraxellaceae; genus Acinetobacter; species Acinetobacter sp. WC-743. The sequence continues at coordinate 92,261 of NZ_AMFQ01000013.1, forward strand.
GCATCACGCCATGCTAATTTTTCTGTTGTTTCTTTAAATGGTAAGTGCTTTGATACACGAGGAAAATCAAACAGTATATGTTGATAAAACTCTCGCCAAAGCAACTCGTCCATCCATGTTTGTTGACCTATATTTTCAATCGTAAATTGACCGTGTTGCGCTCTAAATAAAGCATTTAAACACTGTCGAATCGAAATGATGCCAATATTTAAATATGCGGAGAGTTGACTGGTGGCTTCAAGATTTGGAAAATCTCGATGTACTTGATAATTTTCAATATGATTGTCTAAAAATTCATCTAAAAGATGCCATGCATGTGCTTCGCCTACTTGCCATTGCGTTTTGGTATTTTTCTCTATGCATTCAAATCCGAGAGTTTTTATTGTTGGAAGCGGATTTAAATCATCTTTGTAAATACTCATATCCAAAGATTGAATTTCAGGGGCAGGATAACACTGAGGTACTGAAATACTCAGTTGTTCATAACAATATTTTTTAAATGCGCCAAAGACTTGATAGGGTTGATTTGATTTATTACGGATCGAGCCTACAGGAAACAATGTACGATCATGATATAAAATTAGATCATGTCCATTTTTATTTAAACGCCTTTGAACGTCAAAATCTCTATTTAACTCATTGACGCCACACTCAATATTGGCATGAATATTTTCAATATTTAATTTTTGACAGAGTTGAGTGACTTCTTTTGCTATATTTTCCCACAATGGAATGGTTTGAATGATCAGCGGAATATTTAGCTTCGTTAGGGCGTGTTGCAGTGCCTCAATTTGACGTAGATAGAAGTCGATTTTAATCGGTGCATCATTATGTTTTTGCCATTGTTGAGGTGAAAGTACAACCAGTGCGATCACCGTGCCTGACTGGCGAGCATGCCAAAGGGCGGCGTGGTCATGGATACGTAAATCTTGTCTAAACCAAATGAGTTGTTTTTGCATAAAATTTTCACAAATCGTTTTATTGATACATGATGCAAATCACTTTAACGCGATACATATAAAAAAGGCAAAGTAAAAACTTTGCCTTTTCAGATCAGATGAAACAGATCTTAGTGGTGATGACCACCTGCGCCATGTACATGACCGTGTTCTAATTCTTCAGGAGAAGCGTCACGTACTTCTACGATTTCTACTTCAAAAGTAAGATCTTGACCAGCCAATGGGAAGTTAGCATCAACGATTACGTTTTCGCCTTCAACTGCTTTAACTGTAACGATTTGAACGCCATCATCAGTTTGAGCTTGGAACTGCATACCCGCTTCAATGTTTTCAACGCCTTGGAACATTTGAGCAGGAACTTCTTGAACGAGGTCAGGATTGTATTCACCATAACCTTCAGCAGCAGGGATAGTTACTGTAAATTTGTCACCTACAGTTTTACCTTCTAAAGCTTTTTCTAAACCAGGAATGATGTTACCTGCGCCATGTAAATATGCAAGTGGTTCACCTTGAGATTTATCAAGAGTTTCACCCTCAGCGTTAGTTAACGTATAGTGGAAAGAAACCACGTTGTTATTTGCAATAGCAGTCATGTTATTGATCCATTCGGTAATCGATAATTTTAAGGCTACATCATAAAGTGAAAAGCAATTTTTGTAGACTAAATTTAATAAAAAATTGCATTTTCAGCTGTATTTTGACCATTTTTTCATAGATTGGGACTAAAAATTAGATTTCAATGCAATTTAATTTTAGGTGCAATTTTTCGTGTAACAAAATCTTTGGCTGTTAATAGACCTGCATGTGCATAACCATAAATGGTGGCTTGATGGATACGGTATAAAGAGACATACATTGATTTTGCAACAAAACCTTGCACATTGACTTGACCCAACAATTCACCCACAGCTTTATTTTCACTTAGAGAGACCAGTGAACCTTTGTCTGCAAATTGGAACATCGGCTGTTGGCGTCCTTTGATACGTGCATGCATAGCATCTACCAGAAAAGCGGCTTGTTGACTTGCTACTTGTGCACGTGGACCAAGCGGGGCTTCACGTGCATCTAAGATACAGTGTGCGCAATCTCCAAAAGCAAAGATATTTGGATCTGCTTGGGTTTGTAAGGTTGCATATACTTTCAAACGACCCATGCGGTCTTTTTCAAAACCTTCTAGGTTTGCAATTACTTTAGGTGTTTTGATACCCGCCGCCCAGACTTTTAATTGTGCTTCTACAGATGTACCATCATTGAAATAAACCGTTTCAGCATCGACTTTTTCAACACGCTTTCCAGTTAAGACATCAATTTTCATGCGTTTTAATTGCTGAGTTGCATGTTCAGCCATTTTTTCAGACAGTGCAGGCAAGATACGGTCAGCACCTTCAACCAAGGTGATTTTGACATTGTTAGGATTGATTTTATTCAAGCCGTATTTATAAAAGTTTTGTTTGGCTTGAACCAGCTCTGCGGAAAGTTCAACACCTGTTGCACCCGCACCAATGACAGCAATATGCAGTTCACGATCAATATTTTTATTTTGTGCGTCTAAGTACAAGTGGAGCAAGTCTTGTTGGAAAATTTCCGCTTGTTGTCGGCTATCCAAATAGTGACAAAACTCTTTAACGCCCGGTGTATTAAAATCATTGGAAACAGAACCAACAGCAAGAATCAAAGTATCATAACTGAGCACTATTTTTTCTTGGTTGGATTCATACTTGCTGATTTGCGTTTTACTTAGCTCAATGGTTTTATGCCCACGATCGAGCTGTTCAAACCGCCCTAAAACAAACTCATAATGATGTTTAGCGGCATGTGCATAGTAATTGGTTTCTTCATCGCTTGGATTCATGGTTCCTGCAGCGATTTCGTGGAGTAGCGGCTTCCAAATATGGGTAAGTTTTTGGTCGACAAGGGTGATTTTGGCTTTCTTACTTTTACCAAGCGTATCACCCAGTTGTGTCACCAGCTCTAAACCACCAGCACCACCACCAACAACCACAATATGATGTAGATTAGACATAAAAAACCTAAATAGTTGTTATAAAAAAGGATGGCTTAAATATGCCATCCTATTTAATTATTTAGGTTTTTTTTGTATTACAGGTTACATAATTACAATAAATCTAAGTAAATTAGTTGGTTTTATTAAATCCCAAAAATTGACTTGATCCACTCCATTAAACGTTCGAACCAAGAGGCTTGTTCAATATGAACCTCATCTTCAATGTCGAAGCTTTGGATAAGTTGATTGTCTTGATAAACATTCACTTTAGCCAAATGCATGATTTTTTCTAAAGGTGCGGTCAATGATGTTTCATTCAGTTGAACATTTAAACGCGTTTGTGTTGTTGTCAAAGGTTCCACAGCTGTTAATAATCCATTGCTATCAGTTTTCATGACACGGCTATTGACTACATCAAAGGTGTTTAGATCAATTGGATTTACATCGTTATAAAGTGAGGTGGTAACCAACTGAGGCTTTCTTGCCTCAACTTTAAACATTTTTAATGTGGACTTGACCACAGGGAGTTCAGCAATTAATTGTTTGTCTTTGATTGCTACTTCGTCTCGTGTATAGGCATAGCCCAAATTTAACAGCTTATGGGCAATTTCAGCACGTTTAACGGCACTTTTAGCACCCATGACCACAACAATTAAACGACGGTCAGGAGACTCAGCAATAGCAGAAGGGCGGTGTGCTGTTAAAGCCAAATTATAACCAGCAGCTTTGGTAAAACCTGTTTTTAAACCATCAACACTTGGGTCTGTTTTTAAAACAAGATTGGTTGCATGATGAAAATGTTGGTTATAACTGAAACTTGGCATGACTGAATAATGCATATATTCAGGAGTTTGTGAGGTTACAGCTTGACCCAAGATCGCCATGTCATGCGCAGAAGAAAAATGATCTGGCATGGTGATCCCTGGTGGATTGGCAAAATGAGTATCTTTCATTCCCAAAGCTTGTGCTTCTTGGTTCATACGCGCAACAAATGCGGGTACGCTACCAGAGATGCGCTCTGCCAAAGTCACTGCTGCATCATTGGCAGACATGACAATCAGTCCAGCAAGAAGTTGATCAATCGAGATCTGCTCACCTTGTTTCAGGTACATCTGAGATTCATCCCACTGTACGACTTGAACCACAGGTGTCGCGGTAATAATCTCTTCTTTTTTAAGATGACCTGCTTTTATTTCTTTTAAGGCAATATATGCCACCATCATCTTGGTCATGGATGCAGGTGCACGCTGAACATGACTATTATATTCCGCAATGGTCTGACCTGATTGCGTATCTAATATTGTCCAAGCTTCAGCTTCAACAGATTGCGGGTTAATATTTAAGAGAGTGGCATTAACAAACGTGGAACAAACCAAGCCCGTTATTGCAATAAAAGAAGCAAGAATTTTCAACAGATTTACCTTTAAGCCAATCCAATGGCAAGAGTAGACAAACTGTGCGAATGCTATGCCTTTTTTGCATTCTACGCTAGTAAGAATTGCAGACAATTTCGACTAAAATCGCCCGACTTTGTAAAAAAATGCTAATCTAATTGGTAATTTCTCACTGTCTATTTTCGAATATATATTTATGTTGCATTATCAGATTGAATTTGACGATTATCGTCAACACCTCATCCATGTCACATTGCGCTTTCTTGCGAATCCAACTCAAGTGTTGTCACTGCCGACATGGATTCCAGGAAGTTATTTAATTCGCGAATTTTCAAAGCATATCGAATCGGTTAAAGCTTATGATGAAGCTGGTCGTCAACTTAAAATAAATAAATTTGAAAAAAATAAATGGCGTTTATATAACACAGATCATGAACTGATTACGGTTGAGTACGATGTTTATGCCTATGATCTTTCAGTGCGAGGTGCATATGTTGATCAAAGCCGTTTGTATGTGAATCCAGCTTGTGTATGTTTAGGGCTTCAAGATCAACAAGATTCTGCGATTGAAGTTGAAGTGTTTTTACCCGAGGAGTTAAAGCATTTTCAACTTGCGACGGGTTTAGTATCGAAGAGTTTGGTGAAAGGTCGTTTTACCTTAAAAGCCGATCATTATGCTCAACTGATCGATGCACCATTTGAGTTGGCAGAACAAACAAGATTTAGCTTCGAGGCGAATGGAATTCCACATGAGTTTGTGGTTTCTGGTCAACATGCAATGAATGCTGAGCGTATGAAGCAAGATCTTGAAAAAATCTGTAGTACAGAAATTAGCATGTTTGGTTCAGCACCTTTCGAAGACTATACGTTCATGACCATGGCAACGGGCAATAGCTATGGCGGGTTAGAACACCCAAATAGCACGAGTCTGATTACTCCACGTAGTGACTTGCCAAAGTTGAACGAGCCTGAGGAACCATCGACAGATTATCAACGATTCTTGGGGCTTTGCAGTCATGAGTATTTTCACTCATGGTTAGTTAAATTTATTCGACCAGAAAACTTTGCCAATTATGATTTAGATCAGGAAGGTTACACCTCTTTATTGTGGATTTTCGAAGGTTTCACTTCATATTATGATGATTTGATTTTGTACCGCAGTGGCGTGATTTCTCAAGCGTCATATTTGAGTTTGCTGAAAGGACAAATTGATCGTTATTTGCAAAATCCGGGACGTTTTATTCAGTCTGTTTCTGAATCAAGTTTTGATGCTTGGATTAAATTTTATCGTCAAGATGAAAACTCAAACAATGCTGGAACCAGTTACTATAACAAAGGCTGTTTAGTAGCACTAAGTTTGGATTTGGGATTACGTTTACGTGGCTCTAGTCTAGATGCTTTGATGCGCCGTTTGTATGAAAATACTCAAAAAGGTATTCAAGTCAATGAGCGCACAATTGTTGAATTATGTAATGAATTGACAGGCAGCAATTGGATTGAACAAATTAATCATTTGATCAATACAACTGATGAATTGCCACTGGATCAATTGTTCCCTGAATTTGGTTTGAGTTATCTTTTAAAAAATGAAAAGGCATTGCCATTTGGACTGAAATTGGTGGATAAACCTGAAGGGGTGCTTATTCAACAGGCGAGACGTGAAGGTACCGGTGCGATTGCAGGACTTTCAGCCAATGATGTGATAGTTGCGATTGATGGGTTAAAAGCCTCAGAAAAACTTTTATCCCAATATTCCAAACAACAAGATAGATTTACCGTGTATGCCTTCCGCCGAGATGAATTTATGCAGTTCGAGCTTCAAGGTGGGGAAATTGATTTAACTACCGTTGAATTGACTGTTTTAGATCAAGACAAAGCAGAAAAATGGCTCAAGGTTTAAATTGGCTTGAACCGAAAACCGATGTTTGATACATCGGTTTTTTTAGGGCGGAATTTAAACTAGGGTTGATTATTTAAGTTTAATTACCACGATAAGTCGAATAACCATATGGGCTGATGAGTAACGGAATATGATAATGCTCAAGCGTACCATCGATTACAAAAACCACAGGGACTTCAGGAAAAAAGCTTCGTTGGTTCTTTTGTTTAAACCATTCACCTGTTTCAAAAGTAACTTTATAGACACCTTTGTCGAGCACTTTATTTTCAGGGTATAAGGCTAAAATTCTTCCATTGCTGTCAGTAGTGCCTTCATTAATTTTTATCCATTTATCTTTTTGCTGAGCTTCAAGAATGACTTTAACATTGCTTGATGGTAGACCACTTTCAAGATTTAGAACATGCACACTCAATGGATTTTGAGCAAAACAAAGCCCAGAAAAAAAAGTGGCGAACATTGATAAGGTGAGTTTTTTCATCATCATGTTTAGCTTAGATTAAAATCTCTATGTTAAAGTCAATGTACAATTGTGCCGCTAAAAAAATGTAAGATTATATTAACTGTTCAAATTTATTTTACTTAATTTCTTTTATATTATTTATTAAACAATGACTTAGTTTAAGTTTGTTCATTTATTTAAAACTGTTCTTTTATTCATTTGATCTGCTGATTCAAGGCAAAGTACGATATTTTCTCAATACAAAGCAAATTTTCTCCTGTGTCTAATCATTACTTGGTATCATTTAGATTTGATTTTGTATAGTAAAAAGAATGAGCAATTCGCTTTTTTGAATTTTCGATGATATATTTAAATTTTATTGTTTAGTTTTATAAAAATAATATATTAATTAAATTTTTAAATTTATATTGCGGCAACGAGTTGGACAATAAAAAGTTGTTTGCAATATTTGATTAAATCAGAAAACAAGGAAATACAAAATGGGACAATTTCAGATGTATATTTTACGTATCGTGCTGTGTTGCAGCCTTTTATTCACAGCATCAGTTACACGAGCAGATAATACCGGAAAACTACAGTTTTTATATACAGCATATTTGGATGTACCAGCACTCATTTCAAATGTACTCGAGTCTTGTGAGCAATTCGATCCCTCGACCAGAAAAGAGTTGCAGAATATGTATGATGAATGGAATCAAAAACATGGGCGCTATCAAAATGAGTTACAACAACTTTTATTTAAATTTCTCAGTCAGCAGATGGGAACGGAAAAAGCGCAGGAGTTGGTGACTTATCTCAAAGTACAAGTTCAAAAAGAGCTAGGAAGTTTGCATTTTCCTCAGAATCATACATGGAAAGACAATTGGTACTGTACTCAAGGATTACCTGATGACTTAAGAGGTAAAGGTTTAATGCTGGATTATGCAGACTACGTAAAAGAGCTTAAGCAAAATTTGGATCAACTTAAACAGGAAGTGGAATAAGTTATTTTATTGATTTCAAATTTTAACTGATTTTGTCTTGGTGGCAATTCAGTCTTATTCATAAAAATGTAAGCACAATTCAAATAAAAACAAATAAGTATTTTTGCTTACTTATGATTAATAAATGACAACATATTTGTCATTCAACCCCTAAATGACATATTTTAAGATCGATAAATAATAAATTTAATTTTTAAATTTAAAATGAATAATTCAAAGGGTTGTATCAATGAAAAAACTTTTCCTAAATACCATCATCATTTCATGTGGTTTAACGGCTGCGCAACTTGGATTTGCAGCAAATTGCACAGGTGCAATTAACAATAATGCGGTGTCGAATTTAACAGTACCCGCAGGTGCAACTTGTACCTTAAATAGTAGTTCTGTCGATGGTAATGTTAATGTACAAAATGGAGCCAGTTTGATTCTCAACAATTCTTCGGTGAGTGGTAGTGTCCAAGCCAATTCCGCCAAAGTGTTGAAGTTAGTCAACTCTTCAGTAGAGGGGGATGTGGATGCATCTCAAGTTTCAACGACATTGAGCTTAAATAAGTCGATGGTTTCGGGAAATTTACATTGTTCAACATTAACAAAATTACAAAGCAATATGAGCAGTATCGAAGGTAAAACAATTGGAAAATGCCGTTAACAACTGCTGATACTAAAAAAGCACGCTTTAGAGCGTGCTTTTTGGTATATGTTTGAATCAGTTTTAAGCTTCGATCGCTTGGACTGCAATTTTCTTGGCAGGATCTACTTTACGACGAACTTGTGGAACAGGCTCTCCATAATATTGACGATCAGCAAAATAACTTGAACGAACCATCGGTGCTGCCCAAATATTTCTAAAACCTAGTTTTTGCCCATGCGCAGTATAACGTTCAAACTCTTCTGGCGTTACAAAACGATCAATAGGAGCATGTTCTTTTGATGGCTGTAAATATTGTCCAATAGTGACATAGTCAACACCATGAGCATGCAAGTCATCTAATAATGCAATCACTTCGTCTTCAGTTTCTCCAATACCGACCATTAGACCGCATTTGGTAGGGATATCAGGACAGTATTCTTTAAACATTTTCAATAGATTTAAAGAGTGCTGATAATCTGAACCTGGACGCATCGCCTTATATAAACGAGGTACTGTTTCAATGTTGTGGTTAAAAACGTCAGGCGGACATTCAGTCATGATACGCAATGCAATGTCCATACGACCACGGAAGTCAGGCACTAAAATTTCCAGTAAAGTTTTTGGACTAAGCGCACGAGCTTCTTTAATACAGTCTACAAAATGCTGAGCTCCACCATCCAATAGATCATCACGGTCTACTGAAGTGATCACAGCATATTTCAAACCTAAGTTTGCAATCGTTTCAGCCATGTGACGTGGTTCATCTGGGTCAAGCGAATTTGGTCGACCATGTGCAACATCACAGAAAGGGCAACGACGAGTACAGATATCACCCATAATCATAAAGGTTGCAGTACCACCACCAAAACACTCAGGAAGGTTTGGACAAGCAGCTTCTTCACAGACCGTATGTAATTTTTGCGCACGTAATGTGGTTTTGATACGTTGAACTTCATCAGGTGCAGCCATTTTCACACGAATCCAATCCGGCTTTCGTGGTGCTTCAACCGTGGGAATAACTTTTACAGGTATACGAGCAACTTTTTCCGCGCCACGTAATTTGACACCCTGTTCTGGTTTACGGTTCTCTGACATATTCAACTTTTCCACTGTTTTCTACGGGGGAGATAAACCATTATAGCGGAAATGCAAAACGATAGGGCAAAAACACTATTCATATACTAAATGTCGTTATCACAGAATATATGCATGTGAAATACAGAAAATTGTTTCGGTTTAGTTCATAATATCGCATGAGAAAAGATATAGACTGAATTTACTATAAGGAGCTTTGAATGCCACGTAAGAAAGAAGTCGTTAGTGGGAATTTTGTGAAATACGATGCAGTCGTACTTGGCTCTGGTCCTGCTGGTGAAGGCGCGGCAATGAAGCTTGCTAAATCGGGTAAGCGTGTTGCAATTGTAGATATTCGTGAGCAACTGGGTGGTAACTGTACGCATGTCGGTACTATTCCAAGTAAAGCTTTGCGTCAAACAGTTTCAAGTATTATCCGTTACCAACGTGATCCAATGTTTAAAAAAGTGGGGGATTGGAAACAATTCACCATGAAACAAGTATTGCGTAATGCACATAAAGTGATTCAACAGCAAGTTGATACACATTCACGTTTTTATGACCGTAATAATATTGATGTTTTTCATGGTCGTGCATATATCCAAGATAAAAATACCGTCATTATTTTTAGTGAAGATGGCATCAAAGAAACTTTGGGCTTCAAGCAACTCGTTGTTGCGACTGGTAGCCGACCGTATCATCCACAAGGTTTAGACTTTAATCACCCACGTGTATTTGATTCGGATAAAATTTTAGATCTCGATTTCACTATTCATAAGATTATTATCTATGGTGCAGGTGTTATCGGTTGTGAATATGCGTCTATTTTCATTGGCTTGGACCATAAAGTTGATTTGATTAATACTCAACATCAACTCTTAAGCTATTTAGATGACGAAATTGCAGATGCATTGTCATATCACTTACGTGAACAAGGGGTGTTGATCCGCCATAATGAACAAATTGATCATTTAGAGACTTTTGATGATCATGTTGTGCTTTATTTACAAAGTGGTAAGAAGATTAAAGCAGATGCCATTCTTTGGTGTAATGGTCGTTCAGGAAATACGGATGGCATGGGACTTGAAAATGTCGGTCTTACGCCAAACAGTCGCGGTCAACTTGCAGTCAACGATCAATATCAAACAGAAGTTGAAAATGTGTATGCTGCGGGTGATGTGGTGGGTTGGCCATCGCTTGCTTCAGCTGCATATGACCAAGGTCGTTGCGCAGGATCGAACATGGCTGGTGAAAAAGATGTCAAGCCTGTAAAAGATATCCCAACAGGTATTTACACGATTCCAGAAATTTCTTTCTTTGGTAAAACTGAAAGTCAGTTGACTGAGGAAAAAATTCCATATGAAGTGGGTCAAGCATCTTTCCGTCATTTGGCTCGTGCGCAAATTACGGGTGACACAGTGGGTGAACTTAAAATTTTATTTCATCGTGATACCTTGGAATTGTTAGGTGTCCATTGTTTCGGTAACAATGCCGCTGAAATTATTCATATTGGGCAAGCTGTGATGCAAAGCGGTAACAACACCATTAAGTATTTTGTTGAAACCACCTTCAACTATCCGACCATGGCGGAAGCTTATCGTGTTGCGACCTTGAATGGTATGAACCGATTATTTTAGTCAAAGCGGTTCATGTAAGTAAGTACTAGCACGATCATCGAATAAAAACGAAAGCCTTTCTCTTGAATAAGGGAAAGGCTTGTTAGTTTCAATGACGCTGGTTTTTATTGCCAACCATAACGGCGGATGTACATTGTTTTAACCCACTGTGTCAGACACATATAGGCAATTAAAATAAATGGTAAGTAGAGGAAATAACTCAGCGGTAATGCTTCCAGTTTTAAATAACTCGCCAATGGCCCCATAGGTAAGAATATACCAATACACATAATGATTGCGGTCATGACCAATAAAGGCGTTGCGGCACGGCTTTGAAAGAATGGTACTTTGGCTGTGCGAATCATATGTACGATCAGTGTTTGAGTGAGTAGTCCCACCACGAACCAGCCTGATTGGAATAAGGTTTGTTGTGCTGGCGTATTTGCTGAAAAAACAAACCACATTAAGGCAAAGGTTAAAATATCAAAAATTGAGCTGATTGGTCCAAACACAATCATAAAACGACCAACTTCACCCGGCTGCCAACGTTGTGGTTGAGCAATTAATTCTTCATCCACATGGTCAAATGGAATAGCGATCTGAGAAATATCGTAAAGTAGATTTTGAATCAATAGGTGAATGGGCAACATTGGTAAGAAAGGAATAAAGGCACTGGCAACCAATACTGAAAATACATTACCAAAATTGGAGCTTGCGGTCATTTTGATATACTTCAGCATATTGGCAAAAGTTCTACGACCTTCAATCACGCCGTTTTCCAAGACCATTAAGCTTTTTTCAAGCAGAATTAAATCTGCGGATTCTTTGGCAATATCCACGGCTGTATCAACCGAAATCCCAATATCGGCAGCGCGAATTGCTGCCGCATCGTTGATTCCATCACCCAGGAAGCCAACCACATGCCCATTGGCTTTGAGTTGTTCAACAATACGTTCTTTATGAACGGGACTAAGTTTTGCGAAGATATCATAGTGCTCAACGGCTTCTTTCAATTGTTTATCCGACAGTGTTTCAATAATTCCACCAAGTAAGATACGTTCACACTGAATACCAATTTCACGACATACTTTCTGTGTGACAAATTCATTATCTCCAGTCAGTACTTTGACAGTGACGCCATGCGCATGCAGGCTTTTCACAGCAGCCGTGGCTGATTCTTTCGGCGGATCTAAAAAGGCAACATAACCAATTAAAATCAAATCACTTTCATCGGCAACAGAAAAAACTTCTTGGTCAATTGAAAATTCACGATAAGCCACAGCTACGACACGTAAACCATCTTGGTTATAACGTTGAGTCAGTGTTTCGATAGCCGTTTGCTTTTGTACGGTTAAGGCTTCTACTTTGCCATCAATTTCGACATAACGGCAAACTTTGAGCATTTCCTCAACTGCACCTTTGGTGATCATGCGGACTTTGTCTTGAGGGGTTTTGACTACCACTGACATGCGTCGACGATCAAAATCAAAAGGTACTTCATCTATTTTTTTATAACGTAACTTTTGTGTTTTGATCTCTGGGTCAACGGCGTCTAATACAGCAACATCAAGTAGATTTTTCAAACCAGTTTGATAATAACTGTTTAAAAATGCCTGCATTAAAACATAGTGTGAAGTTTGACCGTGTATATCGACATGTTGTGATAGAAAGATTTTGTCCTGAGTTAAGGTTCCTGTCTTATCCGTACATAACACATCCATTGCGCCAAAGTTCTGAATGGCGTCCAGACGTTTAACAATGACTTTCTTCTTAGATAAAAATACTGCACCTTTTGCTAAAGTTGAAGTGACAATCATCGGCAACATTTCAGGTGTTAAGCCAACTGCTACTGAAAGTGCGAATAAAAAAGCTTCTGTCCAATCGCCTTTAGTGAATCCATTGATAAATAGCACAACAGGTACCATGACTAGCATAAAGCGAATCAGTAACCAACTGACTTTGTTGACCCCCATTTGAAAAGCGGTTGTACCACGATCTGTTGCCGTTACACGATGAGCCAAAGCACCAAAATAAGTCTGTATTCCTGTGCTCACCACTATGGCATGTGCTGAACCTGAAACCACATTGGTTCCCATAAATACAATATTTTCTAGCTCCAAAGCATTGCTTTGCTCTAGATTTGACTGCACAGAGAATTTTTCTACAGGCATTGATTCGCCTGTCATGGCTGCTTGCGAGACAAATAGATCTTTAGCAGAGAGAATGCGGCAATCAGCAGGAATCATGTCTCCAGCGGAAAGTAGAATAATATCACCAGGAACCAGATATTGAATTGGCATTTCAAATTGGGAATTTTTTTGATGTTTAACATCAATTCCATAGCGTTGTTGCATCCGGACAAGATCATCATAACTCAGCTGATCTCTTAAAACTGTTGCGGTATTAGTCACCATCGCTTTTAAGGCATCGGCGGCTTGGTTGGATTTAGATTCCTGCCAGTAGCGAAGTAAGGTGGAAAGAATCACCATGACACTGATAATACATGTGCCTGTCAAATCATCGGTGAGAAATGCCACCAGCGCTAAAAGACTTAATAAAATATTGAAAGGATTGCGATAGCAATACCAAAGGTGTTGCCACCACATCAATGGCTTTTCATGGGAGACTTCATTTAAGCCAATAACCTTTTGTTGGGCATTTGCTTGTTGTTCGGTTAAGCCTGATTCTGAACTGTTAAATTTGTGGAGCAGTTGCGCAGAGTCAAGTTTCGCAGCCTTCACTAATCGGGTAGATAATGTTTTGCTGATTTCTTGTGCATAACTGGATTGATGCAATTCTTTAAAAGATTGGCTGCGCCCAAAGAAACGCATGAGATGAAATCTTTTGAGAAAAGTTGTAAATAGCTTGTGCCAGAGTTTCATATTGAAATCCTCTTTTTTTAGGCGTGCAAAGGCTCTGACCTTATTTCAAAAATAAAGCCGATTTTAAAAAAGTATTTATAAAAAGAAGTGGTGAATTAAGCTTGTAATTAAGGTGTGTAACTTAATCCGATTCCATACCATCGCTGTCGAAAGGCATTGAAACGATCACCGAAAGTAGCTTCGAGTGTTAAGGTATTTGGAATCAGGCGATAGTGCACAGCGGTCTGAAAGAAAGGCGCATCACGATCTTGATTATAGGTTTCTGCGCTTAATGCCCAACGATCGCTAAGCGAATAATGTGTAGCAATCCCCCAGCGAATTAAACGTAAATGATCAGGCGCATATTGATAACCCAAGTTTGTATCAAGCCCTAAGCGCGGAGTTAAATTAAAACTCATCGGTAGATTGAGAAACCAATCGAGATCAGAAGAATGCTGAGACTGTTCGTCTTGTGACAGCATCAGACTACTTGCAATTCCCCAGAACTGATTCATAGGTTTTAATACAGTTTTTGCTTGAGCTGAAAAACCATGGACATTATCAATATCTTTCGATGCATGATATCCTACTGAAATTTCTAGATTTTCAGAAAAGTTACATGCAGGAGTGACTTGGTATGACCATGTACCTGATGTACTATGTGAATAAGCACTTTCTAATTGGCAGCGGTGTGCTGCAGTAATGGATGCATCGTCAGTATTTAAAAGAGGATCAGCTTTACTCTTTTGAGCAAGCACAATAATCCCACAGAGTAAAAATACGCTGATTGCACAATACCATTGAATGAAAGCATGTAAAAACATCGGCTTCTCCCCATTTTTAGGTGAGAAACTAAACGGGTTGTAGTCAACACATTAAATTTTTGCTGATATGTAAAAATTTTATAGGGGGGATTAAAGTATAATTTTTTCAAGGCTATCTCATTGCAAGATAGCCGACCTAATAGGCTATATTGCTCAGTATTCGCTTTGATTTAAAAGATAATTAAACCCGAACCTCGAACAACTTCCCATTTAGGATCTCCATTGAATAAACTCAACGGCATTATAGTGCAAGTGCTTGGATTAACAAGTCCTATTTGATGAATTTTTTATTATAAATTTAAAATTAACAATCAACGCTTTGTAAATAAAGGACTTGGCTGAGTTTTTTATTTTATAAGTCCCTTAATAATTATGAGTCATCAGAATAATTCGATTTAATTATTTAGATAATATTTGCTTCTATCAAGACTTAAAAGTCTAAATAATGATATTGAATATGGCTGTTTGACTTAAGCGGCATACTTTTTAGAAAATTGATCTATGAACTACATAGTTTTAATAGGTTCAAAGGTTTATCATAGCGACAGCTTAATGTGTGGATAGTGTTATGAAAATTGTTGCAGATGAAAATCTAGCATTTACTGAATATTTCTTTTCAGAATTCGGGGAAATTCATCAAGCAGCAGGGCGCAATCTTAGCCATGACAATGTTAAAAATGCAGATGCTTTATTGATTCGATCGGTCACAAAGGTTAATCAACAGTTAATCGCAAATACTGCATTAAAATTTGTAGGAAGTGCGACGATTGGTACAGATCACTTAGATATTGAAGCTTTAGAAAATCATCAAATTACATGGTCGAATGCAGCAGGATGTAATGCACAAGCTGTTGCAGAATACGTCATCACCGCTTTATTACATCTTCATCCAGAATTCTTGGACGCAGGAAAACAGTTTACTTTAGGCATTGTGGGTTTAGGTAATGTGGGAACACGTTTAGCTTACATGGCGCAATTATTGGGCTGGAATGTGATCGGTCATGATCCTTTTGTGCAACATGGCAGCATTAGACAAGTTGAACTTGAAGAATTACTTAAAAATTCCAACGCAGTGACCCTACATGTACCTTTAACACACACAGGGCAACATCCAACACATCATTTAATCAACGCTGAAACATTAGCGATGATGCATCCAGAAACAATCCTCATTAATTCTGCACGTGGTGCAGTAAGTGAAGAAGCGGCATTGATTGCAGATATTTTAACAACACGACGTCAAGTGGTGCTCGATGTATTTGAACATGAGCCTGAAATTTCGCAACGCTTACTTGATTTAATTACTCTCGTAACACCCCATATCGCAGGCTATAGTTTAGAGGGCAAGGCGAGAGGGACACAGATGATCTACGAGGCATTTTGCAAACGATTTGATTACTCAGCACACAAGAAATTTGAATCACAATTGCCTGCTTGCGAACAATATTTCTATGGCAATAGTATTAAACAGACACTGAAAAACTATTTGACTGAAATCTATAATATTCAGCGTGATGATGATAATTTGCGCGATTGTCTAAAAGATGGAAAGGTGGATCAAAAAGCGTTTGATTATCTCCGTAAAAGCTATCCTTTACGCCGTGAATGGTCTGCTCATGGAGGTCCAAAAGCATGATGACTAACTTTAAACCGACTTGTGATCTTCGGGCACTGAAAGCACGTGCAAAATTGTATCAGCAAATTCGTCAGTTTTTTGAGCAACGGGATGTTTTGGAAGTTGAAACACCTATCTTGTCGCAAGCTGGTGTCACAGATGTTCATTTGGCTTCTATACAAGCTCAACGCCATCTACAAGGTAAAAAGCTGACGCATTATTTGCAGACTTCTCCTGAATTTGCGATGAAGCGTTTATTGGCAAGTGGCAGTGGGGCAATTTATCAAATTTGCAAAGTGTTTCGTGATGATGAGCATGGTCGCAAGCACAACAGTGAATTTACCATGTTGGAATGGTATCGTCCGCACTTTAGTTTAAAAGACTTGATGTTTGAAGTGACAGATCTATTAAATGTTGTTTTGGCTGAACGTTTTGGTGATGTTCGTCCAACAGTCTTGAGTTATAAACACGCATTTATTGATCGTTTAGATTTAAATCCGCTTAAGGCTACTTTGTCAGAACTTAAAGATGCAGCCCACCGAGTCGGGATAAATCTGGATTTGGGTGATGACCGTTTGGCATATATTGATTTGTTATTTTCACATATGGTTGAACCGAGTTTAGGCTTTGATACACCTGTATTTTTAACTGATTTCCCACCAGAATTGGCATCATTGGCGAAAACTAAAATTGATGAAGATGGTGAGTTAGTTGCTGCACGTTTTGAGCTTTATATCGAGGGACTTGAGCTTGCCAATGCCTATGATGAATTGATAGATGCAGCAGTTTTACGTAGTCGTTTTCAAGCGGATAATGCTGAGCGTGAAAAACTTGGTTTACATGTCATGCCTATCGATGAGTATTTATTGACGGCTTTGCCGAATATGTCGGAATGTGCAGGGATCGCCTTAGGAATCGATCGTTTATTGATGGTGGTCATGAACCAAATGAAGCTGGAAAAGGTGATTACATTTCCTGCGGATGTGTCTTAAAACATCATTTTCACCTATTATTCATATAGTCGGATAATAGGTGAATATATTAAATAAACATACTCGTTTTACGAGGAATAATAAGAATATGAATGATATAGAAATTTTATACAAATCCTTAAATGAGCGAAGACGACCAGAAGATATTGCTGAAATTATCAGAAAGTTGATTGGATCAGATTTAAATGCGCATGAACGTCAAATATTAGAAAGGGCGGCACGTTATGCACTCGTGCGTAAAAGTATTGCTTATACTTCAATGCCTGAACACTTTAGAGTTATCGTAGGCGCACAAAAGCAAGTCAATACGGCAAATACACTTTTTCATTTTCAGCCAATGGCTGAATTGGACTATTGTAAAACAGACGATATTAACCCTCTTTTACAGCAGATCGAAGCAACATTATTTAAAAAAGTCGGACACAATGATTTTGTTCAAGACAGGCTTAACAAAAATGAGCGCGATCATAGGCAGTTACAATTATCTAAGCGGCAATATAATAAAAAATGGCGTTTAGCTAAACGTATAGAAAAAAAGCAACAGACGATTCAAAAAGAACTGCAAAAGCTGGAATATGAGAAAATTGCTAAGCATGGTTTTGCACATCATTTAGGCTATAACGATTTTACTCAAGATCTCAATTCAGCATGTTTTATTGCATATTATACTGCTCGATGTAACTTACGTAGTGTTTTTACAAATACTTCACAAGAGCAACCATTTGATGAAATCTGTGAAATGCTTTTAACTCGCTGTAACGATTATCAAACTACCAATTGGTGGGCTATTGCTCAGGTATATATTACCCCTGAGGTGTTAGAAAAATTATCAGAAGTACAAAAAGGAAACTTGTTAGGGACGTGGACCAGTGCTTTAGAAAATATCGCTCACTTTTTACGAGTACTTTGGCAAAATAATGATATTGACCGGCAAACCATGATCGTAAAGCGAGGCAATGATTCTTCAACTTGGAATCACGCAGCAGGTGCTTGGAATAAAGCACGAGATCAATGGATGCAATTGATTTATGCACTTGGGTTGGACTCAATTTTGGATGAGATCTGTTTTGGTAAAGTATTACGCCTTATGGCAGCAGATGTTGCTGCATGGCATTTTCAATCAGGTGGAAAGCTTGACCCAAATACACTGGTTTGGTCTCAATTGCCCTTACCTTGGGAGGTTATACAAGGACAAGCAGTGTGTACCAAAACAAATGTGATCAAGCAATGTTTTGCAGTAAGTTTAGACCCCGAAAAATCGGGTTGGATTGCACCAAAGTTACATGGTATTGTAGCATTTAAGCCTACACCTGAATTGGTACATGGAGTAGCAATCAATCATCCTTTTTTAGCCAGTATTTTGAAAAGGTATAAATTTTTTTCTGGTAAATGGTAGGTTAGTTCAGTGGTAGAACGTTCGGCTCTAGGACCGAATGGACGCAGGTTCGAGCCCTGCACCTATCGTCCATTTTTAATGAATTGGTAATTAAATTACAGCATTTACTTATATAGATAGTAAATAATTTAAGTATATGAAAATTTAATAAATTTGATATTTTTCTAATATGCTCAATAAAAAATTATCTTCTTGTTTTAAAAAAAGCTGGTTTTCAAAGTTGAATGAATACGCGATTAAAATATGATTTAAAGCAGATAAAACATAGTTTAGGGTTAAGTATTTTGTTTGAGTTAATATTGAAAATGCATTTGAAATTTCATTTAAACTAAACGAGTATTCGTTTTGTCCCATTTCAATATGATCTTTGATTTTAGTTTCAATTAGATCAATGCTGAACAATGGATTTTGAATAAAGTATTCTAAATAATCTGCAACCTCCTCTAAGATATCAAAGGGATAATTACGTTGATAGCGAATTGCATATTGAATCAATGGTTTGCGTAAAACTTCAAAATTTTTTCGTTGTGATGATGTAAGCAATTGAGCAGTTTTTGTTTTAATAATTAAATTCTGCAAGATCAATCCTTTCTTCTTTCTATATTTAAATAACAATCAAAACCTCTCAAATTTCTGAGAGGTTTTTTGCTTAAACCGTATGATGATGACCTAATTGATCTTTTAAATGCGCAATCGCCTCGATGCGTTTTTGAATCAGCATCTCACCAATATCTGCACCTTGAACTTCTGATGGTAAGTCTGAGGCTTTGATGCTACGTACAGTTTTCATCACCTCTAAAAGGAAATGGGCTTGAGGGTATTCACGATCTTCTAAACCTAAACGACCTTTTGCATCACATTCACAGGCTTGAACAAACGCTTCAACACGCTCTGGACGGCGCAATACGTCTAAACGTTGTAGTAAGCGCCATAATGTGCCTGCTTTTAAAGTAAAGGCTTGGTGGCATTTTAAATGCTCTTTACATACAGCAAGGGCAAGTTGTTTGGTTTGAGTTGGTACACGCAAACGATCACACACCGCCGTAACAGGTTGAATACCACGTTCTTCATGCATGATATGCCGTGGCAACTCATCCTTCGGCGTAAGCGCTTTACCCAGATCATGTACCAGTACAGCAAAGCGCACATCCAAAGTATAATTGGCTTTACATGCTTGTTGCAGAGACATCAGGGTATGAATACCACAGTCAATTTCAGGATGATATTCAGGTCGTTGTGGTACACCAAACAGTGCATCAATTTCAGGGAATAAAACTTTTAAAGCACCACATTCACGTAATACTTCAAAATAAACATCAGCATGATCTTCCAATAATGCACGAGAAGTTTCTTTCCAAACTCGTTCTGGTGTTAAAGCTTGTAACTCACCAGACTCAGCCAATAGGCGCATTAAGCTGATGGTTTCATCAGCGATACTGAAACCATATTGAGCATATCGAGCAGCAAAACGTGCTACACGCAACACACGTAAAGGGTCTTCTGCAAAAGCACTAGAAACATGACGTAAAACTTTATGTTCAAGATCATGTTGTCCGTGATAAGGGTCATAAACTTGACCAGCATCATCCATTGCCATGGCATTGATGGTAAGATCACGTCGAATCAAATCTTCTTCTAAAGTGACATCTGGATCAGTAAAAAACTCAAAGCCATGATACCCATGTCCTGACTTACGTTCAGTACGTGCGAGCGCATATTCTTCTTTTGTTTCTGGATGTAAAAACACAGGGAAATCTTTTCCCACAGGTTGATAACCTTGGGCAAGAAGTTGTTCTGGTGTAGCACCAACCACAACATAATCTTTTTCGTGATAGGGATGACCGAGTAAATGATCTCTAACGGCACCGCCTACTAAATAAACTTGCATGAAAAAACCTCTATTCTTGATGCCATCATGCAACAGAATAGAGGTTTTCTCAAGTACAGAACTTGAGTTGCTTGACTAAAGTTCTGCAGTATTTATAGCTAAGCTGGGTTAGCCTTGAGCTTGTTGAATTTCAGCAACGGTTAAAGCAGTCATATTCACCAAACGACGTGTTGTTGCAGTTGGTGTTAAGATATGAACTGGCTTCGCAGCACCAAGCAAAATAGGACCAATCGTTACATTATTGCCTGATGTAGATTTTAACAAGTT
The DNA here is from genome assembly GCF_000335555.1 of Acinetobacter sp. WC-743. Classification (NCBI taxonomy): domain Bacteria; kingdom Pseudomonadati; phylum Pseudomonadota; class Gammaproteobacteria; order Moraxellales; family Moraxellaceae; genus Acinetobacter; species Acinetobacter sp. WC-743. Next base: position 113,126 of record NZ_AMFQ01000013.1, read on the forward strand.
GAATGAAATGTTTGCCGCATCAAGATTTGGCATGATCAACAAGTTTGCAGAACCTTTGAAGCGAGAATTTGGGAATGCAAAATGACGAATATTTTCGTCTAATGCCGCATCTGCATGCATTTCGCCTTCCACTTCCAACTCTGGTGCAATCTCAGTCAAGATTTCAAACACTTTACGCATTTTCTGTGCGCTTGGATCGTTTTGGTCTGAACCAAAGCTTGAATGCGACAATAAAGCAACACGTGGCGTCATACCGAAACGACGGACTTCTTCAGCAGCTAAAATTGTCATTTCAGCAAGCTGTTCAGCCGTTGGGTTAGTGTTTACATAAGTATCGGCAATGAAAATATTGCGATCTTCAAGCATCAATGCGTTTAGAGTAAAGAATGTGCTACGACCATCTTTCAGACCAATCACATTTTTAACAAAGTCTAAATGAATGTCATAACTTGCATAAGTACCACATAACATACCGTCTGCTAAACCATGACGAACCAACATTGCAGCAATCAGCGTAGAACGACGACGTGACTCACGTTGAGCATACTCAGGCGTTACGCCTTTGCGTTGCATCAAGTTGTAATAGTCATCTGCAAACTTATCGTAATCAGGGTTTTTCTCTTGATCAACGATCGTGATGTTTACACCATGTTCTAGACGTAAGCCCAATTTCTTAATGTTGGTTTCGATGACAGAAGTACGACCCACAAGAATAGGTTGTGCTAAACCTTCATCAACTGCAATTTGTACTGCACGTAATACACGAAGATCTTCACCTTCAGCATAAGCAATACGTTTAGGTGCAGTTTTTGCTTGCGCAAAAATAGGTTTCATCATCAATGCTGAGTTATAGACAAACTCAGATAAACGTTGACGATAAGCAGAGAAGTCAGCAATTGGGCGACTCGCTACACCTGAGTCCATCGCAGCTTGAGCGACAGCAGGTGCAATTTCCAAAATCAGACGTTGATCAAGTGGACGTGGAATTAAATAATCACGACCAAACGATGCAGATTTTTCACCATAAGATGCAGCATCTGCTTCAACATGTGCCATACGTGCGATTGCATGCACACAAGCAATTTTCATCTCTTCATTAATTGTTGTTGCACCCACGTCAAGCGCACCACGGAAGATATAAGGGAAGCACAGCGCATTGTTGACTTGGTTTGGATAGTCTGAACGACCTGTCGCCATAATCACATCTGGACGTACTTCATGTGCATGTTCAGGCAAAATTTCAGGATCTGGGTTGGCTAAGGCAAAGATGATAGGATCTGCTGCCATCACTTTAACCATTTCTTTGGTCAAGATACCTGCTGCTGAAAGACCTAAGAACATATCAGCATCTGCAATCACATCTGCGATTTGAGAGCCTTCAATATCTTGTACATAACGCTTTTTCGACTCATCTAAGCCTTCACGTTTTGTGGTTAATAGACCACGTGAGTCTGCCACAATGATGTTTTCTTTTTTCGCACCAATCGCGCAAAGTAAATCTAAACATGAAAGTGCCGCAGCACCAGCGCCAGAAGCGACAATTTTGATTTCATCAATTTTCTTACCGTTTAATTGCAAGGCATTGAGAAGTGCTGAACCAACAATGATAGAGGTACCGTGTTGATCATCATGGAACACAGGAATTTTCATGCGTTCACGAAGTTTTTGTTCAATATAGAAACATTCTGGTGCTTTGATGTCTTCGAGGTTGATTCCACCAAAAGTAGGTTCTAATGCTGCTACGATATCAACAATTTTATCAGGATCATTTTCAGCAATTTCGATATCGAAAACATCGACACCCGCGAATTTTTTAAATAATACGCCTTTACCTTCCATTACTGGCTTAGATGCCAATGGACCAATGTTACCCAGTCCTAAAACGGCTGTACCATTACTGACCACTGCGACCAAGTTACCACGCGCAGTATAAAGCGCAGCTTTAGAAGGGTCTTTTTCAATTTCTAAACAAGGTGCTGCGACGCCAGGAGAGTAGGCAAGTGCTAGATCATGTTGATTGACCAATTGCTTGCTTGGTGTAACGCTGATTTTTCCTGGTGTTGGAAATTCGTGATAGTAAAGGGCTTGCTGTTTTAAAGATTGATCATCCATCTGAATCTCGATTATTACATGTTCCAGCGAGGCTGGTGGTTTGACTAAATTTGATCGAATATAACATTTGTTGAACAATACCGACAGTCAAAAAGCAGTTATTTCCAACAAAGTTATAGATTTAAAGTCTAAAAAAATTAGCAAATCGTAATTAGCTTATGCTGTTCTAAATATTTTGTACTGTCTGCTGAAGAAAGTGCTTTAGAAAAATAGAATCCTTGTAAAATATAGCATCCATGTTTTTCTAAAAATAATGCCTGTTCTTTGGTTTCTACACCTTCAGCAACAAGCGTAATCCCTATGGCATTTCCCATGGCAATAATTGCATTCACAATCGCTTCGTCTTTTTCTTGACCAATTTTTGAAATAAAGGCTTTATCTATTTTTAAAATATCAAATGGATAACTGGTAAGATAGGCGAGGGAAGAATAACCTGTACCGAAATCATCTAAAGAAATTGAAATATGACGATCTTTCAGTTGTTTTAAAAGTAAATTGACTTGATCAGACTTTTCAAATAAAGAAGATTCGGTTAATTCAAGTTCAAGCATATCACCAGAAATATTATATTTTTTAAGTGCATAATCAATATCTTCAATCAACTGACCACGATAGATTTGTTGGGCAACAATATTGATGGATACTCTAAAGTGATCAAAGCCAAGAGATTGCCAATACTGAATCTGTTTGCAGGTTTCATGCAATACGATCAATCCAATATCAGAAATTAAACTGGTTTCTTCTGCGAGTGGAATAAAAATATCAGGCAAAATATAGCCCAGTGTAGGATGATGCCAACGCACTAAAGCTTCAAAACCATAAATACGTTGTGTTTTAACACAGATTTTAGGTTGATAGTGGACAGTCAACTCTTTATGTTTAATCGCTTTTCGAAGTTCGCTTTCTAAGTTTATACCTTGATTCAGTAAAGGTGTTTTCTTATCAGAATAAAAATAAACTGTATTGCCGCCTAAGCGTTTGGCTTCTCTCAAAGCAGATTCTGCGTGACCATTTAAACTATCCAGTTGCAGCCCATGTTCTGGGTACAGAGCAATCCCAATTGAAAGCGTAATGGTTTGTTCTTGTGCATTGATTTCAAATGGCTGTTTAAATGCATCTAAGATGTTTTGTGCATGCTGATGAATATTGATATTACTGTTTAAATTATATATCACAGCAAAATCATCATTGTTCAAATAGGCAATAAGCGAGGCATTGCTACAACATAATCTTAAACGATGTGCCACTCGTTTGAGTAATTCATCACCTTCTTTATGGCTCATGAACTCATTAAACAGTTTAAAACGATCAATGTTAATGCGTAAAACCGCAAAGTTTTTAAATGTACTCGAATAATGGGTTAAATAATGATGCAGGCGTTGCTTGAAATAAAAGCGATTAGGTAGATCGGTGAGGATATCGTAGTGTTCTAAATAAGAGAGTCGTTGTTCCTGCTTTTTGCGATCAGTTAAGTCCGTAATAATGCCCACATAGTTTGAAATTTTATTTTTTTCATCATAAATCGCATTAATATGTACCCAAAGCACCAACTTTTTCCCTGATGTGAAATCAATTTGTAATTCTGATTCAAATTCACCATGTTGGACTAAACTTTGGGTAATCACCGTATACATCTTTTGCGTACGTGCATTGTTGTTGAGTGTAATATCAAAGAGATGGCGACCAATCAAATCATTTTCGGTATATGCCAGAAGTTGTTCAAAATAGGGATTCACTTCTAAATAACACAAATTATAGTCTAAAATAAATACACCTTCAGCCACTTGTTCTAAAACATTCGCAGCCAGTTTTAATTTTTCTTGATCTGTTTTTTCTTTTTGAATATTGCGTTGAATACCCACCATTCTTAATGGTTTATTATTAAAGTTCTTTGAAACTACTTTACCAATATCCTGAATCCAGCACCATTGATCATCGCGCTTTACACGATAAATTGCTTCAAAACGTTCAGTCTTGCCTTTGAGATGTTGTTTAAGTAGCGTTTTATAATTTTCAATATCTTCAGGATGAATGAAATCATCTACACTGTTCTGTTTAAGATTTAATTGTCTAAATTCAGCATCACTCTTTGAGTCGGCTATTTCAAAGGTACGTTTCTCTATGTTCCAGACCCATGAATGGATTCCAGCGGTTTCATGTGCAAAGGTAAGATTGGCTTGATGATTCTCAAGACGATCATTCATTTGCTTAAAATCATATGTTCGCTCTTTAACTTTTTGTTCTAATAAATGATTATGCAGTTGCAACTCATTTTTCATGGTTTCAGTTTTGGAGATCTCATTTTTGAGTTGAAGCTGTAAACCTTTTGATTGTTCAAGTTGTTGCTGAGATTGTCTAATCAATACACGATTTTTCAGATTTAAAATTTCCGAATTCAAGTAAATTTTATGTGAGATATACGCACTGAAAAATAACAATGCGAACCAAACAATAAATACTGTGCTATACACTTCATTGGTATTTTGTGGAAATAGTAATGGAATGCTGAAAACAGGAATCGAAGACGGGACAAACAAAGCGGTGAAATAACTGAATCGTTGATTCAGAAAGTTCATCGCCATGACATAAGAAAAACTCAACAAAAAACTGGATAAAAGAAAAGAATAAAAAGGGTTAAGTGTATCGGGTAATCTGGTCAATTCTAAATTGATAATATAGATGCCAATACCAAAGAGACTGCCTAAAATTAGACTAAAAAATTGAAAAAATACATGCATATGCTTAAAAGATTTTTTTTTCTTTTGATACAGCATACAAGTTAGAAAAATACAGATCGACAGGATAAATAAAACAGTGGCAGCAAACCAAGATGTCAGTAAATCGGTATGTGTCTTAAACAAATAAAGATAAATAAAGGCATCACAAATGCACGTAAATAATACCCAAATAAAAAAAATTCGGATATTTTTAATAGTCTTTCTGATGTTCGATGAATTCACATCATATGAAAGAAGCTCTTCCTGAACATCATTCATTAGCTGTTGCACCTCTGCTATTTTTAGAATGCGTAGGTTTAAGGGGAGCAACTATTGAAAATTTGTTAATTAATAGTCTCTTTGCTACTAAAATACTGTGAAATCACCAAATTTGCAATTGCTTTGTGTGATAGAAGTCACTTTAATGGGAAATAATAATTCAAAATAGACAGGGCAACGATAGGTGCAGTCTCGGTTCTTAATACACGTTGACCAATACACCAATTTTTAAAGCCATATTGGTTCGCTGTCAAGATTTCTGCTTCACTGAGTCCACCTTCTGGACCAATCAACAGTGCAAGATTTGAGGATGCATTTGCTAGAACATCGGTTTGCTCTTTTTCAGGAGCAAGAACAAAACGAGTCTCTGGTAATTTACTTTCCAGCCAGCTTTGTAAGCTCAAAGGAGCAAGTATTTCAGGCACAATATTCATCCCACACTGTTCACAAGCAGCAATCGCAATACCTTGCCAATGATCAAGCTTTTTTTGGTCGCGGTCATATTTCAAACGCATTTCACAACGCTCAGAAGTCAGTAATTGAATTTTGGATACACCAAGTTCAACTGCTTTCTGTATGGCATAATCCATACGATCACCTTTACTCATGACTTGTCCTAGCAAAGCATTAAAAGCAGGCGTCCGATTATCGGGGTGAAATGATTGCACCGCAACAGAAGCTGACTTTTTAGCAACCTCTGTTAAGCGCACTTCATATTCTCCACCTTGTCCATTGAACAAAGTGGCTTGTTCACCGACTTGTGCACGTAATACCTTAACCCAATGATGAAATACGGTTTCAGTCAGTTCAACTGTCGTATCGACAGCCAAATCCGTTTCAATATAAAAGCGAGGCATTCAGTTTAACTCACAAGTAAGGAATTCAATTTTTTGATTTAAGCTAAGCCAAGATCAAGGATAAGTTGACGGTTCGGTTCAGTGTGGTTCATTGTATAGAAGTGCAAACTCGGTGCACCACCTGCAATGAGGCGTTCACACAGCTTAATCACAACCTCATGACCAAAGGCTTTAATGCTGGCAGAGTCATCACCATAAGTGGCAAGTTGCTTACGAATCCAGCGTGGGATTTCAGCGCCAGTACCATCAGCAAAGCGAATTAAATTACTGGCATTGGTAATTGGCATAATGCCTGGTGCAACAGGAATATCAATTCCTGCTTTTTGGATACGATCTACAAAATAGAAATAGGCATCTGGATTAAAGAAAAATTGAGTAATGGCTGCATTTGCTCCAGCATTTACTTTTTCAATAAAGTGTTGAATATCTGCATCATAGCTTTCCGCTTGAGGATGCATTTCTGGGTATGCTGCGACTTCAATTTTAAAGTGGTCACCCGTATGTTCACGAATAAAACGAACCAAATCGGTCGCATAAGGGAGTTCACCTAGCCCAACTTGACCTGATGGTAAATCACCACGTAATGCAACGATACGATCAATACCCTGTGCCTTATAAATATCTAATAATTCAGCAATGCGTGCCTTATCATCGCCAATACATGAAAGATGTGGGGCAACAGGTGTACCTTTACCATTAAAATCATTAATTGCGGCTAAAGTACGTTCACGGGTAGAACCACCAGCACCATAAGTAATCGAAAAAAACTCTGGATTGAATTGTTGCAATTCTTGATGAACGATTTTAAGTTTTTCCGCACCTGCATCGGTTTTGGTTGGGAAAAACTCAAACGAAATGGGAATACGTTTGCTCATGATTAAATCCTTTTTTATAAATGCTTTTTAATATCTTTCACTTTTACCCAATCCTCTCCCTAAAGAGAGGATATCCACTTTCAATATATAAACTTTGAAAGTGTAGGGTAGATAGGATGAAAACTTAGTATTTATAAGCTTCAGATTTAAACGGACCCTCAACTTGCACACCTAAGTAGTCTGCTTGTTCTTGAGTCAATTGTGTCAATACACCACCAAAACCAGCAACCATTGCAGCAGCAACTTCTTCATCCAGTTTTTTAGGAATTAATTCAACACGGATTTTTGCTGCTTTTTGATCTTCTGGAAGATCTGCAAATTTTTCAGCAAATAGATGCATTTGACCTAATACTTGGTTGGCAAAAGAACCATCCATTACACGAGAAGGGTGACCTGTTGCATTGCCTAAGTTAACCAAACGACCTTCAGATAAAAGGATCAAATAATCGTTTTCATTTTCTGTACGATAAACTTGGTGTACTTGTGGTTTAACTTCAACCCATTTGTAGCCACGTAAATAGTTGGTATCAATTTCAGTATCGAAGTGACCGATGTTACACACCACTGATCCTGCTTTTAACGTATCCAACATTGCTGAGTCACATACGTGGTAGTTACCCGTTGTGGTCACAATGAGATCAGTATTTTGAAGAAGATCTAAGTTAATATCTTCTTTCTTGCCTGTTTGAACACCATTTTTGTATGGAGAAACGACTTCATAACCGTCCATACATGCTTGCATTGCACAGATTGGGTCAATTTCAGTTACGCGAACAATCATGCCTTCTTGACGAAGAGATTGAGCAGAACCTTTACCCACATCACCATAACCAATTACGAGTGCACGACGTCCAGATAAAAGCATATCTGTACCACGTTTGATGGCATCATTCAGAGAATGGCGGCAACCGTATTTATTGTCATTTTTAGACTTTGTAATCGAGTCATTGACATTGATTGCTGGAACTTTCAATGTTCCATCACGGAACATTTCATGTAGACGTTGTACGCCTGTAGTTGTTTCTTCAGTGATACCATGAATTTTAGCGATGAGTTCAGGATATTTTTCATGAACAACAGCAGTTAAATCACCGCCATCATCTAAAATCATGTTGGCATCCCAAGGTTTGCCATTTACATTGATTTGCTGTTCAAGGCACCACATGTATTCTTCTTCAGTCTCACCTTTCCAAGCAAATACTGGAATACCAGAAGCAGCAATAGCCGCAGCAGCATGGTCTTGAGTCGAGAAGATGTTGCATGAAGTCCAACGTACTTCTGCCCCAAGTTCAACCAATGTTTCAATCAAAACAGCGGTTTGAATGGTCATATGGATACAACCAAGAATTTTTGCACCAGCAAGTGGTTTTGCTGCTGAGTAACGCTTACGTAAACCCATCAATGCTGGCATTTCTGCTTCAGCAAGTTTGATTTCTTTACGACCGTAATCGGCTAGGGAAATATCAGCAACTTTATAATCTGTAAATGAAGCATTAACCGCGTTCATCACGATCTCCTTTATAAATAACAAATATTGATCATTCAGTTCGCGGATGCCGTTGTTGACCAGCACGAATGTCTGACCGAATCGTCGAGCCTAGCGATTTCACATTTATGTGCCTGTGAAAAAGTCGCAGCATCCCTCGACTGGCGACTATTGTACCTAGATTTTAGTAGAGTTCAAATGTAGTTGGTTAATATTCAACTAAAAGATAGAATTAGTTTTTGGGCAAAATCTGTATGAAAAATAGTTCAGTATCAATAAAGCGATCAACATCATAATAAAGGCAAATAATGCATTCACATCAAATCAAACAATATTTAGGCGTTATATTTGTAGCTGTATTTGTGATTTTTGGCATATTTTTCTATTTTATTGCAGATGAAAATATTCACATTTTTCTCTATGTGTTCTTGTTCTATATCATTTTCTCTGTATTTCTAGGGCGCAAATTTTCTCTTTCCAAGCACAGCCATGTGCATGCTTTGGTGTTGATCTGTAGCTATTTTATTTTGCAGTGTGTTTATACCGCTTCACCACGTATACAATTTGAAGAATTTAAACTCTGGCATCCGACTTGGGAAAAAGTACAACACGTTCATATCATTGATTACTCTGCTGAACAGTATCGAATCGGGCGCAGTACCAGTTTTGCTTATATGAATGTGATCTATGAGTATCGTTATCAACAAAAGATGTATACAGTCGAACAACCTGATATTGCTCGGCAGTATTATCTGTGGGTTACAGATCAATCTGATACTTTAAAGCAATCCTCACAGCAAAAGTTTGAACATTCAATAAACAAGCATGAATTTGAGGTTTGGGTTAACCCAGCACAACCCCAAGACGCTTTTTTATTTTATTCTCAGAGGTGGTTTGATTTAAGAGGGTCGTGGCTCGCTAAAATCTTTTTTATTGCCCAGTATTTTTTTGTTTTTGCCGTGGCTATTGCCGGTTCGATGTATGTAGTGGGACGATTAAGAAAGCATTTGTCAGGTTTTAGCCAAGCACTGAATCGTCAACCCGCTTGGTTGAGATATGTGCTGATCAGTGTGATAGTTATTGTAAGTGTGATGACGTTACTTTTTCTTTGGATTGGTTTTATGGTTTTAAAAAGTCAGTATTGGGGCTGAAAAATGATAGATATCGTTAAAATTATTGATTTACATACTTTTGCACTCAAACAAGCGATTGAACAAGCCTCAATTGAACAACGTAAAAGTTTGGTCAAAGCCCTTTTTAGTTTTTATGAGAAATTACCTCATTTTTATGTTTCTATTGAAAAAAATTATCAAATTACCATCAATAAATCCCAACTATTTAATGATATTGATCATGAGCTTTTGATTCACTATCAACAAAAGATTCAGCGCTCTAATGCGGCAATTGATGAATATGTAGATGATTATGAGGAACTGGATGAAATTGAAGTGATTTGTTTAGATGCTTTTGCAATGATGGTTTCAAAACAAGATAAATCTCAAGCATTGGTGGCTTTATTAAGTGGGGTCATCGAGCTACTAGACTACTATCAAAACTTTTCAGATCAACCTAAGTATTGGAACGCCATATTAGAAAAAGAAGTCCTTTTTCAAGAACAGATCATGAATGATATTTCGACTTACATTACTTTTGATGTCGCTATTTACGCTCATCGTTATCAAAATATTGAATTTCCTGATTTGGATGGAATTTAATATTGTGATAAACAGAAATAGAATTATTCGTCAAAGTGGGTAGAACTGAGTGCTTAGATAGGGCAGATTATTTGTTTATAAACGATCCTTAATAGTTTTTTTTCATAAATAAAAAAATGATCATGTTGAACGAATCATATTAATATTGAAAGTTCGTTCTCCCAAAGGGATAAAACAAGGATGGGGAAGATTTTGAGTTAAATTATAATTTTTAAAATGCCTGATGCAAGAAACCTAATATCGATATGAGTAAAGATTAGTATTTTTAATGTAAATATGGGTTTAAAATTTATATATATTTTCTCCTATTTTATGAATATATTTTTTAACTTTTGATGTTTAAGTTTTTATAATTAATGACAAATATGCTGGTAATAAATGTATAAATTTATTTTATTGAGTGTGAGATGGTTTTATTTATAATAATTTTTTTATTTTAACTATATTGAGTGATTTTTTATAGTGGATGCTTTATTTGTCAATACAACCTAGGTCTAATATTATATTTTTTATATCCAATTAAATTGGAGCTGATTGTCTATTAAATGATCTTTATAGGTGAAATTCAATAATTATAATTTTATTGAGGCGCCAGCTTTATGGGAATCGAATGGTCAATCTGAAAATATAATTTTCCAAAAGGACGGTGATAATAATGGATATTAGTGCAACAAAAATATTGGGACAGTTGAATATACCTGTCAATCCGAAAACTCAAGCAGAATTAGAACAAAGATGGCAAGGAATAAAAGCGCTAAAAAAAACGGTTCAGACTCAAACTAAAAATGACCATGATATTTGTGTCACAAATACAGCTGGAGGCGATCATGTTAAATAAAGACCTCTTAAACCTTTCAGTTGTCGAGTTGGCTAAACGCATTCAAGATCGTAGTGTAAGTTCAGTAGATTTAACTCAACTCGTATTGCAACATGCTCAAGATTACAATGCAGAAATCAATGCATATATTTCATTTCGCGCAGATAAAGCCTTAGCAGAGGCTGCTCAAGCAGATGTAGAGATTGCGCAAGGAAACTATAAGGGCACATTCCACGGTATTCCAATGGGGATTAAGGACAATATTTATATTGGTGGTGAAGTGACCACTATGGCTTCTAAGATTCATGCCAATTTCATTTCTAGTGATGATGCAACTGTGATTTCCAAACTCAAGGCTGCGGGCGCAATCATTATCGGTAAGTTAAATATGCATGAGTATGCATGGGGCATTACCAATAACAGTCCACATTTCGGTCCGTGCCGTAATCCATGGAATCTTGATAAGATTCCTGGAGGGTCAAGCGGTGGTTCAGGTGCAGCTGTTGCTTCAGGAATGTCGACCATTACATTAGGAACTGACACAGCAGGTTCAATTCGTATCCCATCTTCAGCATGTGGTTTAGTTGGGTTAAAACCAACTCATGGTTTAGTTGCAAAGTATGGTTGTTTTCCATTGGCATGGACTTTAGATCATATTGGACCAATGGCTAAAACTGTTGCAGACGCTGCTGCTATGTTAAAAGTAATAGCAGGATTTGATGAGCGAGATCCGACCTCTAAACACGTTGAAATTCCAGATTATATTGCCTTGCTCAATAGTGATGTCAAAGGTAAAGTCATTGGTATTAACGAAGACTATTTCTTTCATCAAGTCGATGCGCCGATTGAAAAATTAGTTCGTGAACAAATTGCTCAGCTTGAGCAGCGTGGTGCTATCATTAAGAAGGTCACAATCCCAGCATTGAAAAATGCTGAATATGTAGAATTAGTGACGAGTCTGTCAGAAGCCGCTACGATTCACCATGATGATTTACAGCAGCGTCCAAATGATTTTGGCGATGATATTCGTCTATTATTTGAATTGGGTGAGTTGCCAACGGCAGTAGAATATTTACAAGCTCAACAATTAAGAAGGGAACTAAAACAACAGTTTGCCCAAGCCTTCAAAGAAATTGATGTTTTGATTGCACCAACATTACCTATTTTGCCACCTGATATAGGCAGTTCAGTTGCAAAACTTAATGGTGAGCGTGTCGATCTATTAAATCATATTATTCGTTTTACGGGTCCGAGTAATTTAACAGGTTTACCTGCCTTAACTATCCCATGTGGTTTAATTGATGGGCAACCAGTCGGATTGCAAATCATAGGTCCTGCTTTTCAAGAACCAAAGGTATTTAATATCGCCTTAGCTATTGAAGAACAGGTAAAGTTTAATTATCAACAGCCAGTTTTAGACCGCATTTAAATCTTTTAACGTTTAAGTGCTAAGACAGGATGATAGAAATATGAGTCAAGGCTTGTATTTCTATTGATTAAAATCATCATGTTGAGTTCAGTTTTTGCAATGACACCCGTATTTGCCAATGATTCAACTGGTTATGTGAGGACAGGTGGAATTGAATACCTTAAAAATAAAAATATTGCGGTGTACAGTGAAGATTTATGGATCAGTAAGAAGTTAATTAAAGAAACTCAGCATCAAGCCCATATTATTAGGCTTGATGCACTGCTTTATTTTTCAGTATCTTCAATCGTTTTGACTTTATCTGCCCAGAAGTCTGCTTTTTCATCATCAATATCAACACCTAAGCCATGCTCATAAATACAGACCAAATCACGCATGGCTTGAATTTCACCTAATTTCGCGGATTTTTCTAACAGTTCCACAGATTTGAGTAGATCTTTTTCAACCACATCACCACGACGATAAAAATTAGACAATTCTAATAATGCAGCAGGGTGTTGATGTTTTGCGGCTTGTTCTAACCAGCGATGTGCATGCTCGAAGTAGGTTTTGGATTCATCTGGATCTTCTTCTAAAATTTCTTTTGCATAATAAGTATAGCCTTCACCTAACCAGTACATGGCTTCTACATGCCCTAATTGTGCTGCTTTCAATGCCCATTCTTCGGCGAGTTGATTGTTATCTTCATCCTCACTTTGCATGTAAATTTCAGCAAGTTCAAATTGTGCAGCAGGATTTCCCATCGCAGCACGATTTAACAATTCTGAAGGGATTGAAAGTGGTTTAGACATAAAAATACCAATGTAAAGACAAAAGAGTTTTAACAAAAAAGCCAATCTAAGATTGGCTTAAGAGTATAACTGATTTTGACCAAACAATTTAGACCAGTAGGATGATACCTGTGATACAACTCACAATGAGGCAGATGATTGCTACAGTTTTTATTTTAGCGCTGTAATAGCTCAACAATGATCCTACGAATAATGCTGAAAAAGTGAGTATGCCTACCCATAGACTCAGCATACTACTCGGTTTTCCTGACATTAAGCAGATGATTAAAGAGATGAACAATAAGCCCCAACCTGATAGTGTCGCAAATAGGGTGGTTTTTTTTGCTAATTCATGACCATAAATTTGTTTTTGATGCTTTGACATAGCGCTGGCAAGTGCAATCATCGCTAAACTGGATATAGACCAAATCAATAAGAAGAAAATCATACAGCGATCTCCTTGGTTGCTGGTACATTTTTAGTTTTTTTGACTGGAAGCCCTTTATGTTTTTTGACTTTATAAAATGACAAGAAAAACAAAATTGCGATCGCCCATGTCATTAAATCAAAAGATGCAATCATCCATTGACCATTGGCAATACTGTTCCAAAGTGCTTGACCACCTGTCATAAAATTAATGAGTGGTAACAGGGCATAGGCAACTGTTGCTAGCATTAAAAGTTCTAACCAAGCCTGACGATGTGGTCGGATTGCTGCATAAATTAAAGTTGCGAGCCATGCGATAAAGAAGGCACGAATTTCCCAGTTTAGACGTGCTTCTACTTCAAAAGGAATAAAACGATTGGCATAGAAATAAGTCGCACAAGCAATCGGTAATCCAATCACTGCAGCAATATTCATGACCTCTACAAAGCGATAGCCAAAAGATTTATAACCTTGTTTTTGCTGTTGAGGTGCTCTTTTTACACACCACAAGATCAAGCCCGTAGCCACCATTAAAGTGCCAAGAACACCTGAAAAGAACAATAACCAGCGGAAAGTCAAATCTAGTCCACGTGCTTCATGTAAGACAGTCACAACGTTGTAGATACCCATTGGTACAGAAGTATTTCTGGCTTGTAGATCATCAGAGATGTTTTTCCCCGTAACACCATCAAACTTTAAAACAGGATATACACCACGTTGTATTACACTTTTTGCATAAAGTGCTCGAAGTTCAATACTTGCATTGGTGGTGTTTGGTGCAATGATCTGAATTGACGCAATTGGATTGTCTTTCCACTGGGTTTGTGCATTTGCAATAATTGGTGCTAAACCAGTGAGTGCTGCGGGCTGTCCATCTTCTTGTTGATGTTTAGCACGTCTTTCACCACGTGAACGTTGTTCATTGCCCGCAGTTTGTTGAGCTTGACCAGTTTGCCCCTGAGCTGTGTTTGCAGTTTCGTTACGATTTTCTGTTGTTCGATTACGTGTATTATTCTGTTGAACACCACCACGCATTTCCTGAAAAAACTCTTGTCGATCTTCATAAACTTGGTTGATCCCCCAAGGCATAAACATAAACATGAGCAATAACAGACCACTAAATGTGATCATGATATGAAATGGAAGTGCAAAAACCGCTGTAGCATTGTGTGCATCTAACCAAGAGCGTTGTCCTTTCCCAGAACGGAAAGTAAAGAAATCTTTAAAGATTTTTTTATGTGTAATGATGCCACTGATGATCGCAACAAACATTAACATGGTTGCTAGACCGACCAACCAGCGCGCCCAAATCCGATCTACGCCATAGAGTTCAAAGTGAAAGCGATAGAGAAAACCACCACCCCGAGTGTCTCGTGCTTCGATAACTTGACCTGTTGCACTGTCAATGGTGATGCGTTCACCACCACGGCGGGCTTGTAAATCTTCACCTTGTTTGCGGATGTTTAACTCAGTGGTGGTTTGTCTCGAATTTGGTAATTGGATGGTCCAACTGCCTGCATCGGGATAATTCTTCTGTAAATAATTTAAAGCAACTTGTGTTTGTTGTAATTGCGAAGAGCTTGGAACAGATTGGTGAGTTTCAGGTTTCATCCAAACAGAAATTTCTGACTGAAAAAAGCTCAATGTTCCTGTTAAAAAAATCGCATAGAGTAACCAACCCAAAATTAGACTTGCCCATGTATGTAGCCAAGACATCGATTGGCGTGGACCTTCAACTTTTGCATCTACACGCATGTTAGTTCCCCATCATTTTTAAAATGATCAATAAAATGATGCATGGAACAACGATCCCTAAACTGGCTTTGAAGGTTTTGTTGACCATAAATACCCAAATGAAAGCAGCACAATGAATACAGAAAGCAAGCAGGGTAGATGCCATCGCAGCTGAGGCTCGATAATCTGCAAAAGTTTTGGCGATCACCATAGCGGACAAAGAGGCAAGTAAATAGCCACCTAAAATTGCTAAAGCAAATCGATAAAAAATCATGAAGCGGTATTTTAACAGGGAGGGTGTGGATTTAGCTCGTGCAGAGACAGTCGGAGTTGAAATTGATGCACTCAGCGCATCGAGTTCAGTCTGGCTATTCATAGGCAATCAAATCAATAAAGGTTAAAAATTAAGTAAATAATAACAATTATCATTTACTTTTTAAACATAAAAGTTAAATTTCATTCAAATAAAGCAGTGGAATTATTTTAAATTTTATGAATTCATCGTATATAAACCGTTCAGACCTGTTGAAAAAAATGTGTAAATTAATCGATCTAGCGAGTTTAGCCTTGATTTGAATTTTAAAGATATCTTAGCTAACACAAACCACACAGCGTATTTTTACTTTTATTTATATCTTGTATTAATGTTAATAAAAATATGGAAATAAAAAATGTTCATACGTGCAGATGATGCAAAACAGCTGGCAGCAAACTCAAATCTCAATATTGAATTATACAAAATTCGCCTTGCTCAAATGATTGAGGAAAATGCAAAGCAGGGCAATACCGCAGTATTTACAGTTTTACCCAAGCATTTAGCTTTAGAAGATATACGAGCACTCTCCTCAGAGTTGACACAATTGGGTTATCACATTCGTTTTGAAGTCGATGAGTTTTTTTATACGTTCAATGTGTTTTGGAACTAATGATTCAATCGTAGATATATCTTGTAAATATCGACGATTGATCAAAAGCAAAGCTCTATAAAACTAAGACTGCTGGCTTTGATATTCGTTGATGACTTCAAGTGCAGCTCGAAAAGCTTCTTGAGTTGTCGGTGCGCCACAGTAAGGAAGGCTGTGTAAAAGAACTTCCTGTATTTCTTCTACGCTTGCACCATTGTTTAAAGCACCACGAATATGACCTTTAAGTTCAGTTGGACTTTTTTGTGCGACCAAAAATGCGATGGTGATCAATGAACGATATTTACGAGGCAATACACCTTCACGCTGCCAAGTTGAACCCCATGCGTGCTCATTAATCCAGTCTTGCAATGGTTCAGTAAATGACACGGTGTTGTCTTGAGCACGTTTGACAAAACTTTCACCCATCACTTCTGTACGGACTTTTAAGCCATTTTCATAATCTTGTTTTGACATCATCGTTTTTCCTGTGCTGTTGTATTTTTGACACTATACTGAAATAGTTTAATGCCCCCATTGGCAATAGGTCTAAGAAAAAGCAGTGAAAATGATTCACTGCTTTTGATAAAAGTTTATAGCATTGAGAATAGTGTATTCCCAAATATTTCTATGTTTGATGAAGATGGGGATTATCTAGTTCCAATACACGTTCCAGTTTTTCGTCAAAAATATCGGTGAGCATACTGTCATAGCGTAACGCATTGTATTCCGCCAACTTATTTGCAAGATCTTGCTGAATTGCCCCACGACTGACTGCATCAGCCAAACGTTCCTCAAATGTAAGACCTTGATATTCACCTTTAGATTCCGCCTTTTTAAAGTGATTCCACTCATTTTCTATTGTTGTCAGTAGATTAAAGGTTGCTTCCATTCGACCAAAGGCATCCTGAGGATTAACCGAATAATAGACTTGAGTTTTTAGATAATCACGGAATGGATTGTTCTGCATGATCAATTCAGCAGCTTCACTCTTTTGACGATCACTCGGTTTTTTGAGCGGTCTACCGAATGGGAAGCAAACAAACTTCACCAGACCTGAGGCGATTGGAATCGGGAAATTATCAAACAAGCCGAAAAATGCTTCTTGTGCCAGATAAAGCGTTTCATCTAAAGCAAGTTGGGCATGTAATTGTTCGGCTTCACTTCTTTGACCATGTTCATAAAATTTGAGAATCGCCGTTGCAATGAACATATGTGAATGAATATCGGCTAATCGCCCTGAAAGCATTTCTTTACGTTTAATATCTCCAGCTAAGAGCCCTAAGCACATATCTGCGGTCAGCGCAAAATCTGCACTGAAGCGATTGATGATTTTGTAATAAGGTTGAGTAAACTTGTCTGCGGAATTTGGTCGATGCTGGCTTGAACCAAACCAACCATATGTAAATGCTCGAGCAGCTCGGTTCAAGGTATAACCTAAATGCTGGTAGAGCATGGTATTAAAGGTTTCGAGAGCCACATTTTTATCCTCAGCTTGTAAAAGTTGTAGCTCTTCAAACAAATAGGGGTGACAGCGCATAGAACCTTGCCCAAAGATCATGAGGGAGCGACTTAAAATATTTGCACCCTCGACAGTAATTGAAATTGGAATAGCTTGGTACATGTTGGCAAGGAAGTTGCGTGGACCTTGTTGAATACCACGACCGCCTGTAATGTCCATACCATGATTGACCAGTTTACGCATGGTCTCAGTTGCATAGTATTTTGCCATTGCTGTCATCACAGCAGGTTTACCTCCTTGATTAAGCCCACAGGTGACTAAATAACGGAAAGCTTCAAGTTTATAAGTACCACTGACGATTTCACTGCTAACTTCTTGTACCCCTTCAAACTGACCTACCGAAAGCTTGAATTGTTGACGAATTTTTGCAAATGCACCGACAGATAAATAGGTCATTTCACTGGCTGCGGTAGATAGGGCAGGCAGTGAAATTCCACGTCCGACGGCAAGACATTCCATCAACATTCGCCAACCTTTACCTGCGTTTTCAGCACCACCAATGATCCAGTCGATTGGAATAAAAACATCTCGTCCCTCAACCGTACCATTCATAAAGGGTGAACCGCCCGGATGGTGGCGAGGTCCTACAACAACGCCTTCATGAGATGCAGGAATAAGCGCACAAGTGATGCCATATTCAGTTTTGCTTTTATCCCCCAATAGCCCTTCGGGATCATAAAGTTTAAAGGCTAAACCGACTACAGTGGCGACTGGTGCTAAGGTAATCCAGCGTTTGGAGAAATTCATCTTTAAACCGAGGGTTTGTTGTCCTTCAAAATCGCCATAACATACAACGCCTGTATCTGGAATTGCCCCAGCATCAGAACCAGCTTCTGGACTGGTCAAACCAAAGCATGGAATTTCTTCACCTTTGGCTAAGCCAGGAAGATAACGATTTTTTTGTTCGTCAGTTCCGTAGTTGAGCAATAACTCTCCAGGTCCCAATGAATTTGGCACCATACATGTCACTGCCGCAGTCAATGAGCGAGATGCAATTTTGCTCATAATTCGGCTTTGAGCAAATGAAGTGAATTCACGTCCACCATATTCTTTGGGGATGATCAGTCCAAAAAAGCCTTTTTCTTTAATGAATTGCCAAGTTTGTTCATTTAAGTCTTTATTTTGATGGATTTCCCACTCATTCAATAATTGACACAGTTGTTCAACTTCGTTATCTAAAAATGATTGCTCTTCTTTTGAAAGTGTTGGATAAGGGTAATCATTGAATTTTTCCCAATCGGGTGCACCCATAAACAATTCTTTTTCCCACCAACTGGTACCTGCATCAAGCGCTTCACGTTCAGTGGTGCTCATACTTGGCATCGCATTGGCAAGCGTATTGTAGGCAGGCTTGGTCAATACTTGCATCCGCAGAGGTTCTATGACTAACACCAGACTGATCAGAATCAGTGGAAGACCAATGATCAGAGACCATGGGCTGATCAATGCAGCTAAGATTGAAACCACTATGGTGATCACAGCCCCTATGTTTCGAGACAGCGCGAAAAAGAAAATAGCCCAAAGTGTGATAATTTGAATAAGTATCGTAATGAGTAACAGCATAAACATATTACCTCTAGAGTTTTAATATTAGTTTTGAGAAATACGAAGACCTGATGACATTAGATTTATTCTTTCATTAAAAAATAAGGTGAAAAAATAAACATATTATTTATTAATAACGATTTTTTATCTAAACATTAAGGTAAAAGTATTGTTGTTTTGTGAGTATAAGTTAATCAATCTTGGTCACGATCTTACTTAAAGTCCATATAAGTTTGATAAGCAGAGTTTATTGGGTATTTATTCTATGAATACTTTTCAATTTTTTAGCAGTCTCAGTTTTGAACTGATTGAGCGCAATCCAGCGTGGATCCTATATTTATTTTAAAAAATGAATCTGCTGATGTTATAAATTTGTGTTAATTTCCAGAATATTGATGATTTCTATTAAAAATGCTTATTTTTTGTGCAAATATTCGCTTTGATGGAATATTTGTGATGTACCATTTTTTTTCGAAATGTCGTTATCACAGATCTTGCGTTGACTCTCATAGCATGAAGGCTGATACTCTCAGGGTTAATTTTAAGCAAATCGGTTCGTAGGAGTCGGGTCACAAGCTCGGTTCTCAAAAACACAATCAACAGCAAGGGGCTATATATGGCTGGTGGAAAGTCAACAATCATTTACACACTGACTGACGAGGCGCCACTATTGGCGACTTATTCGCTACTGCCGATCATTGAGACCTTTACTAAGCCAGCTGGCGTAGAGATTGTCAAAACTGATATCTCTGTAGCTGCACGTGTCCTCGCTGAATTCGCGGACTATTTAAGCGATGAACAGAAGGTATCTGACAACCTTGCACAGTTAGGTCGTCTTACTCAAGATCCAGACACTAATATTATCAAACTCCCGAACATCAGTGCTTCTGTTGCTCAGTTAACAGCTTGCATTAAGGAACTTCAGTCTAAGGGTTATGCAATCCCTGATTATCCTGAAAATCCGACTACTGAAGAAGAAAAAGCAATCAAGACCCGTTATAGCAAATGTCTTGGTTCAGCAGTAAACCCAGTATTGCGTGAAGGTAACTCTGACCGCCGTGCGCCTGCTGCTGTTAAAAACTATGCGAAAAAACACCCGCACTCTATGGGTGAGTGGAAACAGTGGTCGCAAACTCATGTTTCTCACATGGATGAAGGTGATTTCTACCACGGTGAAAAGTCAATGACACTTGACCGTGCGCGCAATGTGAAAATGGAATTAATTACAACAACAGGCGAAACCATTGTACTTAAGCCAAAAGTTGCACTTCAAGATGGTGAAGTGATTGATTCAATGTTCATGAGCAAGAAAGCACTGTGTGATTTCTATGAAAAAGAACTTGAAGATTGCCGTGAAGCAGGGATTCTGTTCTCTTTACACGTAAAAGCAACCATGATGAAAGTTTCACATCCGATCGTATTCGGTCACTGTGTGAAAATTTATTACAAAGATGCTTTTGAAAAACACGGTAAATTGTTTGATGAGCTCGGCATCAACGTGAATAACGGTATGGCGGGTCTATACGAAAAAATCGCGACTTTACCAACATCTCTACGTGAAGAAATCATTGAAGATCTTCATGCTTGCCAAGAACACCGTCCTGCATTGGCAATGGTGGATTCTGCAAAGGGCATCACAAACTTCCATTCACCAAATGATGTCATTGTTGATGCGTCAATGCCTGCCATGATCCGTGGTGGTGGTAAAATGTGGGGTGCTGATGGCAAACCTTATGACTGTAAAGCAGTAATGCCTGAATCTACTTTTGCCCGTATTTACCAAGAAATGATTAATTTCTGCAAATGGAATGGTAATTTTGACCCACGTACGATGGGTACTGTGCCAAACGTTGGTTTGATGGCACAAAAAGCTGAAGAATATGGTTCTCATGACAAAACTTTCGAAGTTTCAGCTGCGGGTGTTGCAAACATCACTGACCTAGAAACAGGTGAAGTTTTAATGTCTCAAAACGTTGAGGAAGGCGATATCTGGCGTATGTGTCAGGTAAAAGATGCACCGATTCGTGACTGGGTAAAACTTGCCGTAACTCGTGCACGTAACTCTGGCATGCCGGCAATTTTCTGGCTTGACCCATACCGTCCACATGAAAACGAATTGATCAAGAAAGTACAAAAATACTTGAAAGAGCATGATACAACGGGTCTTGATATTCAAATCATGTCTCAAGTCCGTGCGATGCGTTATACACTTGAGCGTGTTGCGCGTGGTTTGGATACGATTTCTGTAACAGGTAACATCTTACGTGATTACCTCACAGACTTATTCCCAATTATGGAATTGGGTACTTCTGCGAAAATGTTGTCTATCGTTCCATTAATGGCGGGTGGTGGTATGTACGAAACAGGTGCGGGTGGTTCAGCGCCTAAACACGTACAACAACTTGTAGAAGAAAACCATTTGCGTTGGGATTCTCTTGGTGAGTTCTTGGCATTGGCTGTTTCTTTAGAAGAAATGGGTATTAAAGAAGACAATGCACGTGCGAAACTACTTGCGAAGACTTTAGACCAAGCGACTGGCAAGTTGCTCGACAATGACAAATCACCTTCACGTCGTACAGGTGAGTTGGATAATCGTGGTAGCCATTTCTACCTTGCGAAGTTCTGGGCTGAAGCTTTGACTGAACAAGAAGAAGATGCAGAATTAAAAGCAAAATTTGCACCTCTTGCACAAGCGTTAGCGGACAATGAGGAAAAAATCATTGCTGAACTTGCAGCAGTTCAAGGTAAACCAGCAGATATTGGCGGCTACTATGCTGTAGACACAGCCAAAGTTGAAGCTGTAATGCGCCCAAGTGCTACACTGAATGCAGTGCTAGAAAAAATCTAGTAAACCAATCAATTCATAGATAAAAAATCGGTGCTTAGGCACCGATTTTTTTATTTGAGTTTCTTCTTATCTTTATTTAATTTAAATTCAATGTTTTTCAATTAAATACTGCCCCCATACAATCATAAAAAAAGCCCACCAAGGTGAGCTTTAAGCATCATTAAATTTTAACGACCATTACGTCCACGACCACGTGGAGCTTTGGTATTTGGACGTGTAGTTCCATTGGTTTTGCGACGCGGTTTTTCGCTGTCATCCATCTGCCAAATACGTTTGGTTCCAGATTTTTTAGTAGAACCATCTTTGTTCTTACGTACCATCGGTTTTCCGCCAGTACCGCCTGGTTTTTTGACATAAGAACGCGAACGATACGGTTCTTCCGCAGGTACATTTTGAAAATCAGGATAAAGCAATGGTTCGATTTCTTTTGTTTCGCCCGGTTGTAAACCCATCTGAACTAAATCAATTGCACCGATTTTGGTGCGAATCAAACGTAAAGTTGGGAAACCAACAGCAGAGGTCATACGACGCACTTGACGATTACGCCCTTCACAAATCGAAATTTCTACCCATGAGGTAGGGATATTGGCACGGAAACGTACGGGTGGATCACGGTCCCACAACCATTCTGGTTGTTCCACTTTAGCGGCTTGAGCGGGTAAGGTTATACCGTCTTTTAACTCAACACCTTTGCGTAACTGCTCAAGTGCTTCTTCAGTAATATCACCATCGACTTGAACCAAATAGGTCTTAAACTTTTTATTGGTTGGATTGGTAATATACTGATTTAGACCACCATGATCAGTTAAAAAAACTAAACCTTCAGAGTCCATATCAAGACGACCAGCTATACGCAAGCTAGGATCGTCAACGAAGTCAGATATGGTCATATGTGCTTCGTCTTTACGAAATTGGGAGAGGACGTCATAGGGTTTGTTCAGAATGACAATTTTCACTTTAAGCCACTAATATATATAAATAAAATTTTTTGGGTTTGATTTGTTACCCGATTGAATACCCGTTTTGATAAAAATGGGGTGGTTTAGGTTGCAAAAAGCCCAGTTGATTGTGGGCTACTATAACAGATTCAGCTTTGTATTCTTCAACTTTATTTGTCATTCAGCAGGAGGAGTAAAAGAGCACCTGACTTTGATTTTAGATTTTTGAATATTTACAGGGGCGCTGGTTTTCCTTAAAAAATACTGTCTACAGTCATTTAATTGGTTTTTTAATGCATTAAGATTCAAATGAGAGGAGCGTTCTGTGATCTTTATTGATTTATTTTAAGGATCAAAATTTATTGATTTTGTAGAAATAAAAGAAAGCTATGATTTTTATAAAAAATACATTCTAGAAAAGCATTAAATCATGAAACAATGCGTTTTATTAAGTTGAGAAATGTTGTTATTCCTCGTATAAATCTCAAAAAATGATCGAATTCGATTACACTGATCTTGCTAAAAAAGTGGTCGCAAATATTGCTCATAGCGCAATTTTTTTGGATTTACTCACTATAAGAAAATGGAGATCCTGAACAATGGGTTATCAGAAGATCGTAGTACCTGCAGATGGTAGCAAAATTACTGTAAATGCAGATTTGTCACTGAATGTTCCAAACCATCCGATTATTCCTTTTATTGAAGGAGATGGTATTGGTGTGGATATTACACCTGCTATGAAGGCAGTGGTCGATGCCGCAATTCAAAAAGCTTATAGTGGCAAACGTTCGATCGAATGGATGGAAGTTTACTGTGGTGAAAAAGCCAATAAAATTTATGGCACTTATATGCCAGAAGAAACTTTTGAAGCACTCAGAGAATTTGTAGTTTCGATAAAAGGTCCACTCACAACGCCTGTAGGCGGTGGAATTCGCTCACTTAACGTTGCTCTACGTCAAGAATTAGATCTATATGTCTGTGTGCGACCTGTGCGTTGGTTTAAAGGTGTGCCATCACCTGTTCAACATCCCGAACAGACAGATATGGTAATTTTCCGAGAAAATTCAGAAGATATCTATGCAGGTATTGAATGGAAAGCTGACTCCCCAGAAGCAAAAAAAGTGATTAAATATCTTAAAGAAGAAATGGGTGTCACTAAAATCCGTTTTGAAGATAATTGTGGTATTGGGATTAAACCTGTTTCAAAAGAAGGTACCCAACGTTTGGTGCGCAAAGCGATTCAGTTTGCGATTGATAATGATAAGCCGAGTGTAACTTTAGTGCATAAAGGCAATATCATGAAATACACTGAAGGTGCTTTTAAAGAGTGGGGGTATGAACTTGCATTAGATCGCTTTGGTGGTGAACTGATTGATGGTGGACCTTGGGTCAAAATTAAAAATCCAAGAACAGGCAAAGACATTGTTATCAAAGACGTGATTGCCGATGCATTTTTACAGCAAATCTTAATGCGTCCTGCTGACTATTCCGTGATCGCTACTTTAAATTTAAACGGTGACTATATTTCTGACGCACTTGCAGCAGAAGTAGGTGGTATTGGTATTGCGCCGGGTGCAAATATTGGTGGCGCAATTTCTGTATATGAGGCAACACACGGAACAGCACCTAAATATGCAGGACAAGACAAGGTAAATCCGGGGTCTATTATTCTTTCAGCAGAGATGATGCTTCGAGATATGGGGTGGACTGAAGCTGCCGATTTAATTATCAAAGGCGTTTCAGGCGCGATTTCTGCAAAAACTGTTACTTACGATTTTGAGCGTTTAATGCCAGGAGCTACTCTACTTCGTTGTTCAGAGTTCGGGCAAGCGATCATTGAAAATATGGATAATTAATCTAAAGACAACATAATCTAAGGTCTGCCAAGTGCAGACCTTTTTTATCATGGTTCATTATTAACGATGCCCAGCTACAGCAAAATCAAAGCATGACTTTGTTTGTAATGTAAATATTGGCATTGTCTGAGAGGAACATTGCCTGTGTGAATCATTCGAAATTTTTTCAAAATATTAGGTAGTAGCAATAGCTTAATGAGGTAGATTTCCAAACAGGAGGTACGCTTTCTATCTCTTTAAAAAGCTGTACTTTTTTCAATATCTATTTATTTCAAATCGCATACTATAGATACCATATATATCACTATCATTAAATAATTTATATTCATCTTAGAATACAGTTATTTATTTGAAAAATTGCCCAATCATTCATGATTTTATTCAACTTTAGGCGGCTTGTGATTGTACTTCATTTGGATTGCTGTAGACTGAATTTAGATTCTATTCATACGTTAAATTATTATATTTAAAAAGGTTTAGTTCCATGAATACAGAAATAGATCCGTATGTATTGGTTGCACCTGTTCATCAGCTTAATTTTATTCATCAAGACCAACAATGTATTGATAAAAATATCACAGCATCACAAGCTTATCACCTAATGACCAGTACACCACCAAAATGGTTAAAGATTGCTTTTAAAATTCGAGACTTTTTCAGTCTGCATCTGGGTGGTGTACAGCCTATACAAGGTTTTAACTCTCAATCTATGGCACTTGAGCAGGGTGGAAAAGCAGATTTTTTTGATGTTATTCAAGTTTCAGATCATGAACTTTTTTTACAATCAAGCGATAAGCATTTAACTGTATGGGTGGTGCTACAAATTTTTCCCTATAATGAACATAAAAATCAACTTAAAATTTCTACCAGTGTTATTACTTATAATTTTTTTGGGAAAATTTATATGCTTCCCGTTTCTATGGTACATGGTGTGATTGTACGTCGCCTATTGAGAAATTTGAAATAGCATGAAATTTACCACAATGTGAACATGACAAAATGCTGTAAAGATTTGGCAAAAAAAGTCATATTTCCCCCTTTATTGTGACAAAAAAAGCAATAATTAAAAAAACTTCTGTGTAAATAGTAATTTAGCTTAAATGTTGATACTTTGTTAAAACTTAAATGGAGTGTGTGTTGTGAATAAAATCGTGTTGGTTGTTTTAGCTTTAGGGTTTTCTCATCACGTTTTAGCTAAAGAAGTACATAAGTGTGTGGTGAAGGGCTCAGTAACTTATCAGTCTCGACCATGTGCGGGAATGGCTGTACCAAATCCACAACAACAGCTTCAACAGAAGCTAACGCAGCGAACGGCTACACAAAACTCCCAACAAAACGTAAAGTCTCAACCTGAGATGCACAAATATTCTCAACAGCAGCATCTTCAGCGTCATTCGAGTAATGGTACGAGCAATGAAATCCCAGATACAGTTGAAGGAAAGAAGAAGAGTTTAGCAATTGCGCAAGCTGCTTATCAGTCTGCTAAAGATCGATGATTTCTTTGAATTTATGGTTCATGTTTTTTTATATAAGTATTTGATCTTTAAGGTAATGTTTAAAAAGAAAGCTAAACTTGTATCTTGAATAAGCCTTCATGATGAAGTGTTGGTTTTTCAAATTTCGATTTTTCATATATTGAATAAGTTTGTTCTGTTATATTATTACGCCTACTTAAATTTATTGAAAGATTTAAATGTATGTCACAGACAAGTTCGAAGAAGTTTCCTAAAATTTATTTGCTCGCTGCATTGGGATTATTATTTCCAGTTTTTTTAGTGGGGATGGCATTTTTAGCTGCAAAAAGTGATGCAGAAACTCAGCGAGAGTATGATCGAATTCGTCAAGAACATGCAGAACGGATTGAATTACAAAAACAACAGCAAAAATCGCAACAAGACACCACTCAAACAAACCAGAATTCTGCGGCAACATCTTAATTAGATCACAGCAAAAAGTCTTGACCAATAAAAACCGCCATTTGGCGGTTTTTATTTTTTTAACTGAATTATTTGTTTTTGTCTTTTAACTGAGGAACTGCAGAACCCGTACCTACAGCCAATAAGCCTGTATTTGTATAGATGCTGAGTTTTGCACGTGTATCGGTAATATCAAGATTACGCATGGTTAATTGACCAATACGATCAGCAGGGCTAAACATTGAATCACCTTTTTCCATCGTCAAACGCTCAGCTTCATAAGTGAGGTTTTCAGATTCAGTGTTCAAGATGGTGTAGTCATTACCACGACGTAACTCTAAAGTTACTGTACCTGTAATGGCTTTTGCTACCCAACGCTGTGCTGTTTCACGAAGCATTAATGCTTGAGAATCAAACCAACGACCTTGATACAATAAACGTCCTAAACGTAAGCCGTTAATACGATATTGTTCGATAGTGTCTTCATTGTGAATACCAGTAACAAGGCGTTCATATGCAATATGAAGAAGAGCCATCCCTGGAGCTTCGTAAATACCACGAGATTTTGCCTCAATGATACGGTTTTCGATTTGGTCAGACATACCTAGACCATGACGTCCACCAATACGGTTTGCTTCAAGAATAAATTCAACAGGGTCTTCGATACGTTTGCCATTTAATGCAACAGGGAAGCCTTCTTCGAAAGTTACAGAAACTTCTTCAGCTTCAACTTTTACGTCATCTTTCCAGAACGCAACGCCCATAATTGGATCAACGATTTTGATACCGGCATTGAGATATTCAAGATCTTTAGCTTCATGTGTCGCACCTAACATATTTGAATCTGTTGAATAGGCTTTCTCTTTCGACATTTTGTAATCAAAACCATTGTCGATTAAGAATTGTGACATTTCAGCACGACCACCCAACTCATCAATAAACTGTTGGTCTAACCACGGCTTATAGATTTTAAGTGCAGGATTAGTCAACAAACCATAACGGTAGAAACGTTCAATATCGTTCCCTTTGTAAGTTGATCCATCACCCCAAATATTTACGTCATCTTCTTTCATTGCGGTAACAAGCATTGTCCCTGTTACTGCACGACCTAAAGGTGTGGTGTTGAAGTAAGGAACACCACCAGTACTGATATGAAATGCGCCACACTGAATCGCAGCAATACCTTCTAATGCAAGTTGTAAGCGGCAGTCCACTAAGCGTGCTTTAACAGCGCCGTAGTTTTCAGCTTTACGCGGAATTGCATCGTAGTCATCTTCATCAGGTTGCCCTAAGTTTGCTGTATAAGCATAAGGTTCTGCGCCTTTTTGCTTCATCCACAATAAAGCTGCTGAAGTATCTAGACCACCAGAAAAAGCGATACCCACTTTTTTGCCTACTGGTACATTCTGCAAGATCGTTGCATTGTCAGTCATTGCTCGTCCTAACTATTTCGAAAGAGGCACCACATACACGGGTGGCCATTGAGAATTTTATAAACGCGGTATTGTAGCACTTTTTCGGTCAATGTTTTATGGGATTTAAATGTTATCATTGAAAAAAATAGCAATTTATGCAGTTAAAGTAATCTACTTAAATTCCGGTTCGTACCGCTTTTGAAATTATTGAGATAATTCAAAATTCAGATCAACTGGATTTTTAGATGTACTGTTTGCTTTGGCTTATATGGTTAATTTTTTGGAAAACTCATACAGTAAAATTAATTTTAATTAATTAATAAAATCAACAGAATATATCTATTTTTTTAATTTAACAAAAGTCAGAATCCATTCATGAAGCGAAAATAAGTCTGACTTATGATTTTTTAAAGCTGATCATTCAAGCCAATAAATTGCTTTTCAATTGGGGTAAAGACATGCTCACTTCGAGCAATTAAATAAAATCCTATATCTCGATATTGTTCAGGTGTTTCACGGTAATACTCAATATTAAATTTTTTGATCAGTGATTTTGCGATCATTGAAATTCCCATACCCAATTGAGTGAAATTCACTAGCGCTTCATGATCATAAATATGGGTGAGCTCACCCTTTGTTAAGTTGTAGTCCGTATAAATATGATCTAAGGTTGTGGCATAACAACATTCTTCTGAAGCCAACAGAATATTTTGGTGATTGAGACAATCCTCAAGATTCTCATGGTTAATAACACTTTTACCAATGATGACCAGTTGATCTTCTGCCTTTTGGATGTACTGTATGTTTTTCTGTTTGGGATGCCCAAGTACATAACCGATATCTAAATTGCCTGATAAAATTTCATCTTCGATGTAGCCTGTTGCACCGGTTTTCATCGTAATTGAAAGCTCTGGATAGGTTTCATAAAGTTGGCTAAAAGACGGGTAGAAGCGCATGCCTCCTAAGCTTGTATTGGTACCAAAACGAAGATATTTTTCTTGTTGATAAATTTTATTTTCTGTTTCTTCCCAAGTGAAGATCATCTTTTTGTATTGTTGATAGAGGTTCATACCAGACTCTGTCAGTTCAACCCCCTTAGGTTTACGGATAAATAACTGACGTTTGTAGTGGTTTTCAATTTTTTTAATTTTTGCGGTCATATTTGACTGCAAATAGTTAAGTTTGTGGGCAGCAGCAGAAATACTCTTCATTTCGGCAACCGTTACAAATGACTTAATATCTCCGATGTCGATATTCATGACAATTCCTCAAACCTATTTGCTTTTAATAACAATCTTAAATTTTCAGGTGTATTAAAAAAAATGATGGATATATTAAAACATAGCATTATTCATGATGTCATTTATTTTTTAAACTAAGTCTACTTTCCATCTGTATGAGTACAGCAAATGAATCTTAGAGTAATGGGTGCAATCGTTTTGTTGTGTCTCGTTTGGGGATCATTGTGGGGACTGGTCAAACATAGTTTGCAGGTTTTTCCTCCATTTTTATTTATTTCTACACGGTTGATTTTAGCTGCCTTGACTTTGATGTTGGTTCAACGTTTATTGCGTAAATCTATTTTTCCACAAAGAGGAGAATGGAAAAAACTGATGATTTCAAGCGTGATGATTTGTATTGGTTTTTATGCAACTCAAACTTTTGCCATGCAATTTGTAGATTCAGGCTTATCTGCGGTTTTGGTGTTTACTATGCCAATTTTTATTGGTGTGCTGGCACATTATGTACTCAAAGAACGTTTAAATACCCAGAAAATGCTTGGACTGATTTTAGGTACTTTGGGGCTAGTCGCAATTCTTTGGCCACAATTGCATGATTTACATTTCAACTTATCTTTGATTGGACAGGCTTTCTTGATTTTATCGGGCTTCTTCTGGGCACTGACAACCGTCTATATCAAACAGAATTTTGCCACTTATGATAAAATGAAACTGACCATTTGGCAGTTGTTAATCGGTGGTTTTGTAATTCTAATCGGTGCTGTTATTTTTGAGCCTATTGATGTGCATGTATGGATAAACCCACTCAATGACTCGATGTTGTTTTACATTGCTGTGGTTGGAACAGGGTTTGCTTTTGCGCTCTGGAATTGGATTGTGAGTCAGGTGGATACTTTTGTGGCATCAATTTCGATTATGTGTATTCCTATTTTAAGCTTATTTTTTGGCTATATGCTTTGGCATGAACCGATTACTTTGAATATCTTGATTGGTGCGGCATTTATTTGTACAGGTATTATGATGAGTTCTTTAAAGATTCAAATGAAAAAGAAGGTCGTTACACCTTTGAATTGTGAGCATCGCTAAAGTAGAGCAAAGGAATTTATATTCATAATAATTTCTGTATCGTATCAATCCACAAAATCAGTAAAACTTTACTGATTTTGTTTTTTATATGATCTATAACATGCATCAAAATTTTAAATTTTTAAAATGATCAGACCAATAATGAAAGTGTGTGATTAATATCGTAATAAAAATATGTTTTGATATTGGTTAAAATTTGCTTTTTAAATATCATTTTAGACTAAAGTCGTATAAAAATAATAAAGCATTGAAAAAAACTTTTAAAAACAAAACTTTTAAAAATCTGTTTGTCTAAGAAATGAGAAAATATGCAATTAAAATAATAAAAATACTCTTAAAATTGGTCATACCATTTTATGAATAATTGGGTAACTATTGATCTTTAAATCAGCAAAAATTACTATAAAGTAAAAATACGCGTTATTTTTTTTGTTTTTAACTTTATATTGGTCATACCAATTATTGAGAAATAAATGGGTGATTTTATCAAACTCGACGTTCTGGCAAGCATTTCAAGGAGATGACAATGCTTCAACATTGGCAACAGATTTATGATCCAATGGGTAATATCTGGGTATCCAGTGCCATTGCACTCATTCCAATTATATTTTTCTTTTTGGCCCTAGCTGTATTCCGCATGAAAGGAAGTGTTGCGGGGACAATTACAGTCATATTGGCATTATTGGTTTCTTTATTTGCTTATCAAATGCCTACCATGATGGCATTGGCATCTATGGTTTATGGCTTTTTCTATGGCTTGTGGCCAATTGCATGGATCATTATTGGCGCAGTATTCCTGTACAAAATTTCGGTTAAAACAGGGCAGTTCGATATTATTCGTTCTTCGATTCTATCGATTACAGAAGATCAGCGTTTACAAATGCTGTTTGTCGGTTTTGCTTTTGGCACTTTCTTAGAAGGGGCGGCTGGTTTTGGTGCACCTGTGGCAATTACCGCAGCATTGTTGGTCGGGCTTGGGTTTAAACCACTGTATGCTGCTGGTCTGTGTTTGATTGTAAACACGGCGCCTGTTGCATTTGGTGCTATGGGAATTCCAATTATTGTTGCTGGTCAAGTCTCAGGTGTTGAAACACATGAAATCAGTCAGATGGTCGGACGCCAGTTGCCATTTATGGTACCCATTGTACTGTTCTGGATTATGGCGATCATGGACGGATGGCGTGGTGTTAAAGAAACTTGGCCTGCGGTGATTGTTGGTGGTGGTGCATTTGCGATCGCTCAGTATTTAACGTCAAACTTTGTTGGTCCTGAATTGCCAGATATTACCGCATCTATTGCATCTTTGATTTCACTTACGATTTTATTGAAGTATTGGCAGCCTAAACATATCTTCCGCTTTGCCAATGAAGATGCCAGCATGAATGAAAATCTGGCTGAGCAAAAACAGCAAAAATATACCCTTGCTCAAATTGCGAAAGCTTGGTCGCCATTTGCCATTCTGACAGTCATGGTAACAATCTGGAGTGTAAAACCATTCAAAGACTTGTTTACCAAAGATGGTGCATTGCATGATTTGGTGATTTCAATCAAAGTGCCTTTCTTGCACCAAATGGTGCAAAAGATGCCGCCAGTGGTATCTGAAATCAAAGATTATGATGCGATTTATAAGTTTGATTGGTTTTCAGCAACAGGGACAGCCATTATTTTTGCTGCAATCATCACCATCATTTTCTTAAAAATGAAGCCTAAAGAAGCTGTAGTCACTTTTGGTGAAACAATTAATGAATTAAAAATTCCAATTTATTCGATTGGTATGGTATTGGCTTTTGCTTTTATCGCTAATTATTCAGGGATGTCTGCAACCTTGGCTTTGGCATTGGCACATACAGGGCAAGCATTTACTTTCTTCTCGCCATTCTTAGGCTGGTTAGGGGTGTTCCTGACGGGCTCGGATACTTCAGCCAACGCATTATTTGGTGCATTACAGGCAACCACGGCACAACAAATTGGAGTGCCAGAAGTATTGCTTGTCGCAGCGAATACCAGTGGTGGTGTGACCGGAAAAATGATCTCTCCTCAATCGATTGCAATTGCCTGCGCAGCGGTCGGGCTTGTTGGTAAAGAATCAGATCTGTTCCGTTTTACCGTGAAACACAGTATAACGTTTACAGTAATGATCGGTATTATTATTACCCTACAAGCTTATGTGTTCCCATGGATGATTCCATGATACTCAGCGACACTGAACCAATGCAATATTAAGGAAAGCAGATGAAAGTCTCCGACAAAGTGGTCCATAGCCTACGCATGTTAATCGCAGAAAAAAACATGCAAGTCGGAGAACGATTGCCTGCTGAACGAAAGTTGTGTGAACAACTCGGTGTATCCCGTTCTTCTTTAAGAGAAGCGATTTCGCAATTGACCAGTATGGGTATGCTGGTCAGTAAAGTAGGTGCGGGAACGTATTTGCAACAAATCCCTGTGAACTGGTCGCAAAACCAGATTGTTAGCCCGTTAAGTAATTTAATTGATCAAGACCCTGCCTATCGTTTTGATGTGCAAGAAGCACGAACAATTCTTGAGGGTGGCTCGGCTTGGTATGCAGCACAACGTGCAACAACAGAAGATCTGGCTTTGATCCGTAAATATTATGACCAGATTTCATACTTTCAGTCATTAGGGGATGATGAACAAGCTTCATTGGCAGATGCTAAATTTCATTTGGCGATTGCTGAGGCATCGCACAATTTAGTTTTGATTCAGATGATGCGGGGCGTGTTCGATTTGTTGCAATTTAACGTATTACTGGGCAGACGTAAGGTTTACTCAGAAACACATCGATTTGATCAATTGCATGATCAGCATTTTAGAGTGATGGATGCAATTGAACGTCATGATCCAGATGCTGCAAGAGATGCAGTATGTGGACATATAGAATTTGTAGTGCAGCAAGTACGGATGATTGATGAAGAAGAAGCTCGTCGTCAACGTGCAAGCCGATTAAACAGGATATGAACATGATTATTTCTTCTGCAAATGACTATCGTGAAGCAGCGAGACGTCGTTTACCTCCATTTTTATTTCATTACATTGATGGCGGTGCATATGCTGAATATACACTGAAGCGCAATGTAGAAGATTTATCAAAAATCGCTTTGAGACAGCGTGTTTTAAATGATATGTCTCAGTTAAGTCTAGAAACAAAGTTATTTGATGAAACTTTATCAATGCCCGTCGCATTATCTCCTGTCGGCTTAACGGGGATGTATGCACGCCGTGGTGAAGTGCAGGCTGCAGTTGCAGCAGATAAAAAAGGCATTCCATTTACTTTATCTACAGTTTCAGTCTGCCCAATTGAAGAAGTTGCCCCAGCAATTGGTCGTCCGATGTGGTTTCAGCTGTATGTTTTGCGTGACCGTGGCTTTATGAAAAATGCCTTGGAACGTGCTAAAGCAGCAGGTTGCTCAACTTTAGTGTTTACTGTCGATATGCCTGTACCGGGTGCACGTTATCGCGATGCACATTCAGGGATGAGTGGTCCGAATGCAGCAATGCGTCGTTATATGCAGTCTTGTTTCCATCCACATTGGGCTTGGAACGTGGGCTTACTGGGTCGTCCGCATGATTTGGGGAATATTTCCAAATATTTAGGCAAACCGACTGGACTCGAAGACTACATCGGTTGGCTGGGCAATAACTTTGATCCCTCTATTTCGTGGAAAGATTTAGAATGGATTCGTGAGTTTTGGGATGGTCCGATGGTGATTAAGGGCATCCTTGATCCAGAAGACGCTAAAGATGCAGTACGTTTCGGCGCAGATGGTATTGTGGTTTCTAATCATGGTGGTCGTCAACTCGATGGTGTGTTGTCATCAGCACGCGCCCTTCCTCCAATTGCGGATGCTGTGAAAGGCGATATTAAGATTCTGGCAGATTCGGGTATTCGTAATGGTTTAGATGTTGTGCGAATGCTCGCACTTGGCGCTGATACGTGTATGTTAGGACGTGCATTTGTCTATGCCTTAGGTGCCGCAGGTGGTGCTGGTGTATCAAACCTACTTGATTTAATTGATAAAGAAATGCGTGTTGCGATGACATTGACGGGTGCCAAAACCATTGCTGACATTACTTCTGATTGTTTAGTCAAACTAGATCAAGCACTGATTGATTAATATATTTTTGAGGTTGAGCAAATATCCATCAAGCTATCGAATTTGCTTGCCTAAATATTAGCTGTGAGCGTTGAAGCCAAACGTTTTGAGCAGTTGATATTTCTAAAAGATGAAACTAAAAAATATTGACCAAGTTTTGCGGATGACTTTGGTTTGATCTATCTTTTTAAATTGAGATACATTAAATCGAAAGCTTTCCATAGTCGCAATTACATTGAAATAATGTCGCTGCAATGAATGCTGAACTTATTTGTTGAGTCAGCATTCATAGATAGGATAGGGAAAATGCAATCGAATTTTGATTCACAGCAAACCATTCAGCAATTGATTCAAATTGTTGGTCAACAGCATGTTTTGACCCAAGATCATGAGACACGCCTCTACCGTCAAGGGCGTCGATACGGTTCAGGCAAAGTACTTGCTGTTGTTGTTCCAGGAACTTTATTCGAACAATGGCAAGTGTTACAAGCTGCTGTCAATGCCGATTGCATCGTGATTATGCAAGCTGCCAATACTGGATTGACTGGTGGTTCAACGCCATTTGGTGATGATTATGATCGTCCCGTGGTTTTAATGAGTACGCGCCGTTTGGCTGGCATTCAGGTCATTAATCAAGGTCAACAAGTCATTTGTTTGCCAGGGGCAACATTAGATCGTTTGGAAAAAGAATTAGCTCCATTTAATCGTGAACCACACTCTGTGATTGGTTCATCATGTATCGGAGCATCAGTTTTAGGCGGGATCTGTAATAACTCTGGCGGTGCACTTGTTCGTCGTGGACCTGCCTATACCGAGTTAGCACTCTATGCGCGTGTCAATGATTCAGGTGAGTTGGAGTTGGTCAATCACTTGGGAGTTCATTTGGGTGAAACTCCAGAGGAAATTTTAACCAAGCTCGAAAGTAAAAATTATCAAATCAATGACATTGTAAATAATCCGAGTTGTTGTGCCTCTGATCATCGTTATGCGCATGATGTGAAACAGGTTGATGAAGCTACGCCTGCACGATTTAATGCGGACCCATCACGTTTGTTCGAAGCTTCAGGTTCAGCAGGTAAAGTCTGTGTATTTGCAGTACGACTAGACACCTTTGAGAAAATACCAAGTCAGGTCTTTTATGTTGGGACAAACTCACATGATGATCTCACCGAAATTCGTCGTTTTTTACTGAAAGATTTACCTAGACTGCCGATTGCTGGTGAGTATATTCATCGTGTTGCCTATGATATTGGTGCTGAATACGGCAAAGATACGTTTATGTTTATCGAAAAATTAGGTACAGCAAAAGTACCTGCAGCATTTGCGATGAAGGATAAAGTCGATGGTTATCTGGAGAAAATTGGTTTACGTAATTTGTCCGATAAAATTTTGCAAATAGTGACCAAACTCTTACCGAATCATTTGCCTAAGCGCATGAATGAGTTTCGTGATTTATATGAACATCATTTGATGATTCGTATCGAAAATCAAGACGTCGAGCAAGTTGAAGCTTTTTTACATGACTACTTTCAACAGCATTCTTTAGGTAGCTTCTTCCGTTGTACGGAGGAAGAAGGGCGCAAAGCATTTCTACACCGTTTTGCCGTTGCAGGTGCGGCAATTCGCTATCGAGATACACACCGTTCAGAAGTGGAGGATATTGTTGCTTTAGACATTGCACTACGTCGTAATGATCGGGAGTGGGTGGAAACCTTACCCAAAGCGATGGATGATTTAATCATTCATAAGTTGTATTACGGACATTT
Source organism: Acinetobacter sp. WC-743 (assembly GCF_000335555.1). Taxonomy (NCBI): domain Bacteria; kingdom Pseudomonadati; phylum Pseudomonadota; class Gammaproteobacteria; order Moraxellales; family Moraxellaceae; genus Acinetobacter; species Acinetobacter sp. WC-743. The sequence goes on from NZ_AMFQ01000013.1 coordinate 149,490, forward strand.
TCTCTGTCATGTATTTCATCAAGACTATATTGTAAAAAAAGGTGTTGATCCTTTGGCAATGGAACATCAAATGTGGCATTTGTTGGATGATCGTGGAGCTGAATATCCCGCAGAACATAATGTAGGGCATCTCTATGTGGCTAAACCAAGTTTAAAAAATCATTATCAAAAACTTGATCCAACCAATAGTTTTAATGTGGGTATTGGGCAAACCAGTAAATTGAAATATTGGAAATAAAATTGGGAAATTAATTTTACAATTCGCAATAGATTAAAATTTTTTCAAAAAAAGTTGTTTAAAAACCATGAGTAATACTGATCGCATTGCTCATGGTTTTTTGTGGCTCATATGTCAACCTGTTCTACTTTGTTTCTCCAATTTTTGAAGAAATGAATCCCAATACAAAAGCACTGATGATAAAAATAAGTACGCTATACAAAATCGAAGAAGTAGAAAACCAAACACCGAGTGTTAATAAGGCAACAATTGCTGTGCAGATCCAAATCGCCAATCCTGATGCTGTTGTTGATGGTGGTTTAGTGTCTAACATCGATGATGGGGACTGTTCTAGGGAATCTGATGCTATACTGCTACTGAGTACATCTGCACCGTAAAAGAAATAAGCCTGATCATCGAAACGTGCAAGATCACGACGTTGCACAGTGAAAAAATCAATATTTTCGGTATCACCCATTTGCGCATTTTCTATGTGTGTTAAGGGTTGAGTTAGAAAGTTTGCATCATTTAAGTCTAAAGGTAATCCATTGGTTCGTAACAATATAAAGTGAGGATAATATTGTAAGATATAAGATTTAAACTCTTCAAAATGAGGAATATTTTCTTCACCAAAAATAGCTATAAATAAGGGCTTCCGTTGCTCTAAATTATTTAAAGCCTGTTGCTGCTCGATCACTAAATAGGCATAGCAGTTTTCTGCAAAATCTTGTTGATATTCTTCCAAATCACCCTGATTTCTTTGGTCGTTGTGATCCAATTCATCGATATATTTAGCCCAATGCAGATTGTCCTGTTTAAACAGCATTAACCATAAAATCGGAATAAATGCATTGGCTTCCAGTTCAAAAGAAGCTGTTTGAAAAAAATCTGCCCATTGATTTTCTTGACCGATCGGCATATGGCTAAACGTGGTACTGGTTAAAAATACAGGATGACTCATTGTTAAAATGCCTTTTCTTATTTGCTTTTATTCCAAAGTAATAGTGCAAAATAACCAAAATCGCTGCTTTACAGTATTATAGAACTGTATTTTATTGATTAATTAAAATAGATCAGGATGAAGTTTTTTAATAAAAAATAAATACAGTAAATTGACACTATCTACCAAGAAATTATCAAAATAAGCCATCCAAAAAATTTTAAAACTCGATAAAGTAGTATGCAACAAGTTGCAAAGCCAAATTAAAAAGGATTCACCATGACAACTAGCTATGCACATATTTTAAAACCGCTTCATTTGGGATTTACAACGATTAAAAATCGTGTGGTAATGGGCTCAATGCACACAGGATTGGAAGATCGTTTTTATCATTATCCCAAACTTGCCGCATATTTTGGCGAGCGAGCTAAAGGTGGCGTTGGGCTGATTATTACAGGAGGGATCTCTCCTAACCGTCAAGGTTGGTTGTTGCCAGCAGGCGGAACGATGAATACTTTGGGTGATATTGCACCACATCGTTTAGTTACCCATGCTGTACATAAACATGGTGCAAAAATTCTTATGCAAATATTGCACTCTGGTCGTTATGGTTATCAGCCTTTTGTCGTTTCAGCGAGCCCGATTAAATCTCCAATTTCGATGTTTAAACCACGTCAAATGAGTGACAAACTCATTCTTGAAACGATTCAAGATTATGCAGAAACTGCAAGCTTGGCAAAAAAGGCGGGTTATGATGGTGTGGAAATTATGGGTTCAGAAGGATATTTGCTGAATCAATTTTTAAGTCGTCATGTCAATCAGCGTACAGATCGTTGGGGCGGTCCGATTGAAAACCGGATGCGTTTTGCTGTAGAAATTGTCAAAGCGATTCGTGCTAAAGTGGGTGAAAAGTTTATTATTTGCTTCCGTTTGTCGATGTTGGATTTAGTCCATGATGGCAATACGATGGATGAAGTCATCACTGTCGCACAAGCATTGGAAAAAGCAGGCATTACTTTATTGAATACAGGGATTGGCTGGCATGAAGCACGTATCCCAACTATTGTGACCTCCGTTCCTCGAGCAGCCTTTGTTGATTATACAGCTGAAGTAAAAAAACATGTTTCAGTTCCAGTTATTGCATCAAACCGAATCAATATGCCAGATACTGCTGAAGAAATTTTAGCAGCAGGTAAAGCGGACATGGTGCAAATGGCACGTCCATTATTGGCGGATGCTTTTTGGGTCAGTAAAACTGCAACTAATCGTGTTGATGAAATTAATACTTGTATTGCCTGTAACCAAGCGTGTTTAGACCATAGTTTTCAAAATAAACGTGCAAGTTGTTTGGTTAACCCACGTGCTGCGCATGAGACAGAATTGGTTTATCTCAAAACCAAGAAACCAAAGAAAGTTGCTGTTGTTGGTGGTGGTGTTGCAGGTATGTCTGCTGCGACAATTGCTGCAAGTCGTGGGCATCAAGTGACTTTATTTGAAGCTTCTACAGAAGTTGGTGGTCAATTTAATCTTGCCAAAGTCGTACCGGGTAAAGAAGAGTTTCATGAAACCATTCGATATTTTAAAGTACAAATCGAAAAAACCGGTGTGGACTTACGTTTAAATACCAAAGTCAATCGTGAGCAATTAGAACGTGAAGGTTTTGATGATGTTGTGATTGCTACGGGTGTTATTCCTCGTGGTTTAAAGATTGATGGCAGTGATTCACCACAAGTTTTGTCCTATGCAGAAGTGTTGCGAGGTGCACCAGTGGGGTATCGGGTGGCGGTGATTGGAGCGGGTGGTATTGGTTTCGACGTCTCAGAATTTTTATTGAAACCTGAACATCAGCCACAACCACAGCCTTTGGCAGAGTGGCAACGTGAATGGGGCATCGACCCAAATCCAAACTATATGACCGAAGGAGGCTTTGTTCCTGCTGAAGTCGAACCACCGATTCGTCAAATTTATTTGATGCAACGGAAAACAACACCTTTAGGGATTGGTCTAGGTAAAACTTCGGGTTGGGTTCATCGTGCACAATTGAAAAAACATGCGGTAAAAATGTTGCGTGGCGTGCAATATAAAGCTGTGACCAATGAAGGATTGTGGATTGAAAGCAATGGTCATGATCAATTGTTGCGTGTAGATACCATCGTGGTATGTGCTGGACAAGAGTCTGTTAAGGATTTGATGCCAAAAGAGGGTGAATCTACTTTAGCCAATTATCATATTATTGGTGGTGCTAAATTGGCAGGTGAACTTGATGCCAAGCGTGCAATTCGTGAAGGTGCTGAAATAGCAGCTAAACTTTGATCAAAATCAGTAGTTTTGATGAAACAATATGCATTTGAATGCTTTAAGCCTATTTTTTTCTTGTCATCGTTAGAAAAGCTTAGTATTCTTGCGCACATGGAAGCGTGGCAGAGCGGTTTAATGCACCGGTCTTGAAAACCGACGAGGGTGTGAGTCCTCCGTGAGTTCGAATCTCACCGCTTCCGCCAAATATTAATGACACAGCCCCGATTATCGGGGCTTTGTTGTTTCTGGGGGGGTGGCGTAAGCATAAAATAATTTCAATGGGTTTATTTAGTAATCCCATTTTCTAATATATTATTGAGCATGTATTTATTAATTTATCTTTGATATTAAACTTTCATCATTAGAATTATTGGAGAATAATCTAGATGGCAGAAGCATTTCACTATCCACCCGAGATACTCAGCCTACTAGTCGATACCATTCCATTGCTATGTCGTAGTAAGAAAGATGTTGTTTTGTTTTTTCGTGGTGCTGGAGTAGCTCAGGATGATCTTGGTGAAGTTGAGCGGTTAGTTGCCGTTAATAAATTCTCAATAACAAAGTATGAGATCGCTAGAAATATTCTTACAAAAGTCAATGCTCGTGGTGATAGTGCGCTTGGCACACGCCGTGAAATTATTAAGAGAGTTGTTGAGTTTGAAAGTTTTGAAACGTGTTGGGAAGGTGATCAATATAAAGCTAAAGGCTTAGTTACAACTATTCGGGAAGCTGTGGGTAAAAAAGATACATTCACTCGTATAAAACAAGAACGAGATGTTGAACGAGAAGAGCGTATGGCAAAGTCACGTGCAGAACGTGCCATAGCTACAAAAAAATCAGAGGATATTGATGCTATTAACCGCCGTCTTTCGGCATTATTCGGCTTGGATGAGAAGCCACATGAAAGAGGTAAGCTTTTAGAAAGCATATTAAACGATTTATTTAAAGTTTATGGGATACTAGTTAGAGAAGATTTTCGCCGTAGAGATCCAGATACATCTATAGTAGTTGAGCAAATAGATGGAGTGATTGAATTAAATGGTCAGATTTATCTTGTCGAAATGAAGTGGCTTAATGCACCAGTTGGCATAGGCGAATTTTCACCACATCTAAGTCGCTTGTTTCTTCGTCAAAATGCTAATGGAATTTTTATTTCAGCAAATGGTTATGCCTCATCGGTAGAGTCTGTATGTAGAGATGCTCTTAGTCAAAAAACAATTTTTTTATGTTCATTACGTGAAATTGTTATGTTGTTACAACGCCAAGGCGATCTTGTGGATTTCCTCAGTAAGAAGTCAAATGCTGCAATTATTGATAAAAATCCATTTTTGGAGATTCTTTCATAAATTAGATTTAGTCTAATCATATCTAGTTTTCTCAACTAACTGTTGTTGAGGCATAGCAATAGCTTCCAACTCATCATAAGAAAGAATGGGTGGGAAAGCATCTACAGATAGTGCTGTAAATGTTTTATTCTTTCTGACTTCCCCAATACAATCCAATCGTTTAAGAAATTCTTTAGAAACTTTAGCTATATCAAGAGTTACCACATTCAAGATCTTGCCTAGATGTCTAAGGGTATTATTAAACATATTTTAAATCCTTAGAGGTCTAATCGACTCATTGTTGTTGTCAAAAGTATGTAATTGTTAATCATAATATACGTTATAAGTCAAAGTGATTTGAGAAAAAATAATGAATTTGAGTATTTACAAAATGTCATAATTTAGAAATAATTAAATGTGAAATACATCACAATTACTATTGACATGAAAAATTTAAAATTAAACCAAATTTCTTTGGGTGTTTGTTTAATACTTTTGGGAACACTAACTAACGCTGCAGAGTTAAATAATTTTGACGCGGACCAACAAATTAGACAACAGCAACGAGATCAGGCGCTCGAAAAGCAATTACAACCTGAACCTGTGGTACAGACGGGATTAGAAAAACAATTAATCACACAACCACAGCTACAATATTTACAGTCACATAGTGAAAAACTATGTTTTGACATTAAAAAGTTTGTGTTGATTGGGGATGATGCCCGCCAATTTACTTTCGCGATGCGTCCCGTGATTCAAGGTGAGCATAATTTGATTGGTCGCTGTATCGGGGTACAAGGTTTAAATCAAGCATTGGATTTGATTCAAAACCGTATTATTAGTCATGGCTATGTGACAACGCGTATGCTGTTGCCCCAACAAAATATCGCATCAGGTGAAATTAAGCTTCAAGTCATCGCTGGTAAAGTCGATCAAATTCAATTTGTTCAAGGAACATCTAAGCGCGCACACAAATTTAATGCGTTGCCTGTGCGAACTGGCGATATTTTAAATATTCGAGATATTGAACAGGGGTTGGAAAACTTTAAACGTGTACCTACTGTTGAAGCTGATTTTAAGATTAAACCTTCAGAACAGCGTAAAGAACCAGGCTATAGTGACTTGGAACTGGCATGGCAACAATCAAAACCTTACCGCATTCATTTAGGGATTGATGATGCAGGTTCAGATTCAACAGGTAAATATCAAGGAACTGCGACTTTATCTTTAGATCATCTGTTTACCGCAAATGATTTATTTTATGGCAGTTATAACCATGATTTAGGTGGTGGGGATTCTGGAAAGCGTGGGACAGATGGCTATTATTTAAGTTATAGCATTCCGCTGAAATACTGGATGTTGAGTACCAGTTATAGTCAATCTGACTATAACCAGACGGTTGCAGGCGCCAGTGAAAGTTATAGCTATAGTGGGAAAAGCAAGCTCATTGGCGCTGATTTATCGCGTGTACTTTATCGAGATGCAAAACGCAAAACCACGGCCAGTGTTGGTGGTTGGTATAGAGAGTCACAAAACTTCATCAATGATGTAGAAATTGAAGTTCAGCGCAGAAAAACGGCTGGCTGGAAAGCCAGCTTAGATCATACAGAATATTTAGCCAATGCAACCTTAAACGGAAATTTAACCTATAAACGTGGAACAGGTGCATTTAATGCAATGCGTGCACCTGAAGAGGAATTTGGCGAGGCTTATACCCATGTTGGAATTTTACAAGCCAATGCCAGCCTGCAAGTTCCATTTAAGGTGGGCAATCAATCATTACAATATCTTGCTGAATGGCGAACCCAACATAGTCAAAAACCATTGACACCTCAAGACCGTTTTTCGATTGGGAACCGTTATACCGTGCGCGGTTTTGATGGTGAGCAGACTTTATTGGCAGATAATGGCTTCTTAGTCCGCAATGAAATCAGTGGCTCGATGTTTAGACTTCCAATGCAATGGTATACCGGCATTGATTTTGGTGAGGTCGGTGGAAAAACTGCGCACGAACCTAATCCATTGTTGGGTACAAGTTTAATGGGGGCTGCCTTTGGATTGCGAGGTCAAATTTTAAAATCCGTCAGTTATGACGTTTTTGTTGGCACGCCATTGAAGAAACCAGCGCACTACAGAACAGACAATGTGACAACAGGGTTTAGTTTGAACTGGATGTATTAATCCATTACATCAAGATCTATACACAACTTTCGATATTGAAAAAACATTAAAAAATTAGGTCAGACATTATGAATAAGAACCGTTATAGAGTTATTTATAGCCAAGCACGTGGAATGTTTATTGCAGTTGGTGAGATTGTAAAAAGCCGAAAAAAAACAGCAGGGCAATCACATGCTGTAGGTGAAATCGAAATAGAAGATATTACTGGCGCATCTTCAATTACCTATAAAAAGCTAAATCCAGTCAATTTTGCAGTGGTCAGTCTCTTAGGGGCAGCAATTTACACCTTGCCTATGGCGACGATCGCTGAAAGTCATATTGTGGCTGATAAGTCTGCACCAAACTCACAACAAGCGACCATACTTAATACCAGTAATGGATTGACTCAAGTCAATATTCAAACCCCAAGCGCTGGCGGTGTATCACGCAATACTTATACTCAATTTGATGTAGGGCAAGAGGGTGCAATCCTCAATAATGCCCGAAACAATACCCAAACCCAATTGGGCGGTTGGGTACAAGGTAATCCATGGCTCGCCAAAGGTGAAGCCAAGGTTATTCTGAATGAGGTGAACAGCAGTAATCCAAGTCAGCTCAAAGGCTATTTGGAGGTCGCTGGTAAACAAGCTCAAGTGGTCATTGCCAATCCATCAGGTTTGGTCTGTGATGGCTGTGGCGTAATTAATGCAGACCGCTTTACTTTAACCACTGGTCAAGCGGTGATGCATCAAGGCTATCTTGATTCATTCCGAGTACGTGAAGGGCAAGTCACCATTGAAGGAAAAGGTTTAAATGGAAGCTTAACGCCATATACAGATATTTATGCGCGCGCTTTAAATGTCAATGCAGGCTTATATGCCAATGAATTAAAAACGGTATTGGGTCAAAATGACATCAATATTCAAGACCCATCTGTAACTCAAATTGCCAAAGCCACGAGTGGTGTTAATACAACATCTCAGCCTAACTTTGCCCTTGATGTTGGTCAATTGGGTGGTATGTATGCTGGAAAAATCTATTTGGTGGGAACTGAAAATGGTTTAGGTGTACGTAATGCAGGTTCAATCAATGCGACTACAAGTCAACTGAGTTTGAATGCCAATGGTGATTTGATCAATACGGGTAATATGATTGCTAACAAAGATCAAATTATTGTTGAAGCTCAACAGGTTAAGAATAGTGGCAATATCAGCAGTACCCAGCATCAGATCCAAATTCAAGCTGAAAATATTCAGAACAGCGGTTTGATTGCGACCAATGATGAAATTAAACTCAAAGCGCAAGCCAAGATTGACAATAATGAGGGTGTCATCAATGCTGGGCGTATTGATTTTACTGCACAAAACTTAAGCAATAATGCAGGTAAAATTGAGCAAACAGGTCAGCAACATCTGAATATTCATGCGAAAACTTTAGACAATACTCAAGGTTTGGTTGGACAGGCGACGAAAGAGAGTAGCGGAACAGGTGGAACATCAGGCGGAACAACAACGCCGAGTGTGACGGATCCAGAGCAACAGTCTTCCGCACAAGATTCGAGTAAAGTTGAAGTTGCGCCAATAGATTTAACACCAAAAACTTTCGAAGCAGGCAATATTCAGATTGCGCAAGACATGAGTAATATTGAGGGTGCAATTGTTAACAATGCCGACATTAGCTTAAATGTACGAGACAGTATTAAAAATAATAGCGGTGAAATTCAACTGCCTGAATTGCAATTTAATGGACAAAATTTCGAAAACCAACAAGGTAAATTGACGGCTAAAGTGATAAATATCACGGCACAGCAGGTGGATAACCAAAAAGGCTTGATTGATGCCAATCAAAGCTTTGATCTCAATGCAGTTCAGCTGAATAATACACAGGGACGTGTGCAAAGTGCTAAGGCTTTCAATTTAAATTCAACAGAGATTAATAACAACCAAGGTCAAATCCTTGCAGTAGATAGATTAAGTTTAAACTCTAAGACCACCAATAATTCACAAGGTGTTATTGGTTCAGTCAACGCGGATGCTGAACTTTCTATTCAAACTTTAGATAATCGTCAGGGAGAGATTTCTGCGCAAAATGTTCAACTCAATGGACAAAGTCTAAATAATCAGCAAGGCACAATTCAAGCGAAAAAGGCAGATCTAACGATCAATGTTGATCAAATTGATAATGGTACGACGCAAGATTCAGCAGGTCATTTGATTGCTGGGCAAAATCTCAAATTGAATGCCTTGCAGTTACAAAGTACGGGACAAATTTATGCTGGCAATAGTGCTGATTTAACAGTGAATCAGTTGCAACAATATGGTCAGCTTGCGGCACTAAATAAAATCAATGTTCAAGCAAATACGGTCACCAGTGATAAAAATGCGGTATGGGTTGCTGGATTGGATTCAGAAGGGAAACTGAGCAATGCTGATGCCACATTGACTCTTGATGCACAAAATGTACAGATTGCAGGCAAGATTTTATCAGGCAAACAAATTCAAATTAAAGCAGTTCAAAGCACGGACTTAAGTCAAAGTGAAAGCCAAGCGCAGAATATCAATATTGCAACCACTGAATTGAAGACCAACAATGCCAAAATCATTGTAAATCAACAATTGGATATAATTGCAACACAAAATATTGACAATGAAAAAGGGCAATATAGCGCAGAACAGATCAATCTCAATACAGCACAACTCAATAACGACCAAGGTTTAATTCAACACACTGGTAAAAATGATTTTATTCTGGATGTGGCAAATCGGATTGATAACAATGCAGGTCAGATCATTAGTAATGCCGACAATACTGAAATTAAAACCAACACTTTAAATTCCAAAGCGGGTGAAATTTTACATGCGGGTGATCAACAGTTAAAAATCACTGCAAAAAACCTACAAGGACAACAGGGTAAGATCCAAAGTAATAGCCGTCTAAAACTTGATCTAGGCATTACCAATTTAGATCAAGCGCTTACTGCCGCACAAAATATTGATTTAAAAGCAACTGAGCTGAGTCATCAACAAGGGCAACTAATTCAAAGTGATGCCAATCGGCAATTGAATGTGAATGTTGCGCAAACATTGAATAATACCTCTGGTGTGATCAGTGCTGCTGGTGATGCTCAGCTCAATATATCGAAGCTGAATAATCAGCAAGGTGTGATTCAAACACTTGCTGACAAAGACCTAAAACTGGTGACACAACAACTCGATAACCAGTCAGGTAAAATTATTGCAGGACGTGATGCAGTTATAGCAACAGCTCAATTGAATAATGACATAGGTACTGTCTACGCAGCAGGAAAATTTGGACTGCATGCAACACAAGATGTGTCTAACCAACAGGGTTTAATTGCTGCAAAACAGCACCTTATACTAGATGCAAAAAATCTAAATAATCACAAAGGTCAGATTCAGACTGAATCTGGTGATGCGAATCTAACCATTGCTCAGACTTTAAACAACCAATCTGGAAGTATTCAAAGTGCAAATGCACTTAATATCATGGCTGCCCAAGTTGAAAACCAAGCTGGGCAACTGCTTTCAGGTACCGATACACAACTCGAAGTCACAGATTTGAATAATCAATCTGGGACAATTTACGCTAAGAAACAACTGGATCTCAATGTCTCAGGTACAACTGACAACAGTGCAGGTACCCTTGCAGCAGAACAAAATCTAAACCTAAATACACAGCACTTATTGAATCATGTAGGACAAATCCGTTCAGAAAATGCCGATTCCAATTTAAGTATTGTTCAAGATATTCAGAACAATCGTGGCTTAATCTCAGCAGCAAAAAATCTGAATCTAAAAGCGCAGAACGTTACATCACAAAAAGGTAAAATTCAGTCGGGTGCAAGTGCCGATATTCAACTGAACAACTTAGATAATACTGAGGGTGTGGTTTACGCTGGTGAACAATTACAACTTTCGGCAACAACTGAGCTAAACAATACTCAAGGTGTTGTTGCTGCTGAGCAATTGACTGATCTCATAGCTAGTTCTGTCATCAATAATGCAGGACAAATTCGTTCACAACAAGATCAACTTAAACTGAATGTGCAAAAGGATATCAGTAACCAAGCGGGAGAAATTTCGGCAGGTAAATCTATTGATCTGAATGCACAAAATCTCAGCAACCAAAAAGGTAAAGTGATTGCAGGACAGTCGCTTAATGCAACGGTAAAACAAGTTGATAATACTGATGGTACTGTTTACGCCAAAGATCAATTACATCTCAATGTAGCAGATCAACTCAACAACCAATCTGGTACTATTGCAGCCAATCAACACGTGCAAATACAAGCCAATAGTATTCTCAATACGGTAGGTAAAATCCGCTCAGAACAAAATAAACTCACTTTACAGGTTCAACAGGATTTAGATAATCAAAAGGGAGAAATCTTTGCGGGCACAAATGCTGATATTCAGGCGAGTAAAATCAATAACCAAACAGGCACGATTTATAGCAAAAATCAGTTGGGTTTAAACGCCAAGCAACTGAACAATCAGCAAGGGCAGATCTACTCAGAGGATCAAGCGCAAATTGATGTGCAAGGGGATATTCAAAATAATAATGGCTTATTGCTTGCTGGAAAAAATTTAGATATTCAAAGCCGCCTTTTAGATAATACTGAAGGTACGATCAGATCAGAAAAATCAGATCTTTACATTGCAGCACAAGGACAGTTGCTTAATCAAAAAGGGGATATTTATGCAGCACAAAATGCAAGTTTACATAGTCTTGGTTTAGATAATACAGCTGGGCAGATTGCGGCACAGAATCAGCTCAGTATTGATACCCAAAAACAGCAGCTCAGTAATCAAAACGGTAAAATCATTGCCAAAACTGTAGATTTAAAAACAGGCAAATTGGATAACCAAACAGGTTTAATTCAGGCTGAACAGTCAGTTAAGATTGATACACAACAAAATGCCTTGCTGAATAATAATTCAGGTAACAATGCTGGAATACTCAGCCAAGGTAGTCTTGATCTGCTCAATATTACTCAGCTTGAAAATACTCGTGGTTATATTGCGGCAATTGGTTCAGCCAACATTGCTGCGCAGAATATCAATAACAATAGCGGTCAAATCAATAGCCAAGCAGACTTAAACATTCATCAGCAAACATCGGGTGGGCGTATTGATAACCTTGCTGGGCAAATTCAGGCACAGCAAAATGTCAGTTTAAATTCGGATACGATCAATAACAGTGGTGTAGGCAGTCATATTGTTGCAGGTGAAAAACTGACCGCAACGGCTAATCAATTCATCAATGCACAGACCAAAGATAGCACTGTACTAGGTGGGCTTGATGCTAAAAATATTGAAATCAATGCACTAACTCTCGATAACCAAGCTGGTGTGATTCGCGCCAGCGACAATGCAATATTGAATATCAACAACCAATTGAGCAACCAATTGGGTTCAATCATTAGTTTGAATACACTTAGCATTGGTACAGCGAATAAGACGCTGAATTTAAATAATACAGATGGTGAGTTACTCGCAAAAAATCAACTCAATCTGAAAGCCAATGAATTGATCAATAAAGGTAAGATCGTCAGTGAGGGTAATGTCGATATCGACTTAAAGCAAAGCTATACCCATACCCAAGCAGATCAAATTTCTGCGAATGGCACACTGAAACTCAGTACAGAACAGGATTTAATCAATCAGTCTGAATTGACAGCAGGGCAAAAAGTTGAACTCAATGCAAAAAATATTCAAAACCAAACAGGTGCGAGTATTTCATCGAATGAGACGCATCTGATTGCACAAGATACCCTACACAACCAAGGCTTAATCAATGGTGAGCTCACCCATATTCAAGCCAATCGTGTTTGGAATGATGGTGCACGAATTTATGGTACACATGTTGCGATTCAAGCCAATACTCTGGATAACAAGTCCAACTCTTCCGGTACAGGCGCTGTGATCGCATCACGCGGTGATATGGATTTAGGGATTCAAATCTTAAATAATCAGTCAGGTGGCGTTGTTAAAGAAAGTGCTAGAGACAATGCTTGGATTTTTAGTGCAGGTGATTTAAATATTGGGGGAAGTTTAGATGTCGATCTAAAAGCCCAAGGACAAGCACATACTGTCAATAATTTAAGTGCACGTATCGAGTCATTGGGAGATATGACCCTTATTGCAAAAAATATTAATAATATTAATCAAAATTTTGAAACAAAACTCGTTCAAATTGGTGGTGTAACTGACAAAATTTATATCTAGCCTAAAGACAAAACGACAAAGATCCCAGTAGAAAATTTATATTGGAAAAATTGGAGTCGTGCAGGGCTATATCGTTATGATACGACGCCAAATGTGTTGCCTGAAAATATTAAACTTGGTGAAACGCCGATCCCGAATGTTGAATCAGTCAACTGTGTTGGAACTGGAGATGAGCAAAGTTGTAATGTTAATTACAAAAAGTCAGATCCTGTATGGGCATATTTTAATATTATACCACCATCAATAGATGCACCTGAAGCGCCAACCTTAGTTCAACCTGTTCCCCCAACAGGACAGTCAAGTTGTGAAGTTGGTGTAGGTTATGATGCTGTTGCATGTGCAGCATATCAAACAGCGTATACGCAATACCAAAAAGATCAGCAGACTTATGATCAAGCGCAAGCCCAATATAAAAAGGATTTAGATGCATGGAGTTCGAGTGACGAAACTGCTTATCAACAATTAGATGAGGCAATTCAAGCCTACAATTTAAAATTTGATAATACGGAAATAAAAGCATGGACACAGTACGAAGTTAAAGAAACCAAGTTTGAAAGTCAGGTTGTGACTTCTGCTCCAGCAGAAATTATTGCTGGTGGTGATCTCAATATTTATGCTGATGCTTTTAAAAATGATAAGAGTTATGTACTTGCTGGTGGAAAACTCAATGCTGAGCTTGCACAGGCTGTAAATAATATTGATGGTAAAGGTCAGCAAATACTCAAACAATCTGGGATCAGTACATATACTTATTCGAATTGGCGTGGCGGTTTTAAACGCTATCACGAACGTAAGTGGAATAAGTCACAAACCTATAATCCTGCAGATGAAATTAAAGAAATTGATTTGCCTGTGAATCAATGGTTGGGGAATGTTAAAAATCATACCTCAAATCAGAATATTTCAGCGGTGAGTACAGGCAATCATGCAACTATCACCACAGATACTGTTAATACCCCAGAGCAATTGGTAGATCGTCAACAACAAAGTCAACAGGTCGATATAAATGTAAATGCTGGGCAATCCGTTACTGCAAATGGTCAAGAAACAAATACACCCAATACACCTGATCAATTAGATGTGAACTCTGGAGAAAAAGCGCAGGTCAACTCACAAGCGCAAAATCTTCAATCTGTGGATTCTGCTGAAAAATTACAAGCAAATGCAGCGCAAACAACAGGGGTCAAAGGTCAAGGTGATCTTGAAATCCGTAGTGTATCTATGGACTTCATGAGCTTGCCAAGCAATGCACTTTTTAGTACGAATACAGAGAGCCAATCAAAATATTTAGTAGAAACCGATCCAGCATTTATCAACTATAAACAATGGTTGTCTTCGGACTATATGTTAGATGCGATGGATCTTGACCCAGCATTGAAACAAAAACGCTTGGGAGATGGCTATTACGAACAACGATTGGTTCAAGATCAAATTGCGCAATTGACAGGATTTAGATTTTTACAAGGTTATGCAAATGATGAAGCCCAATATAAGGCTTTAATGAATAATGGTCTAACCTTTGCTAAAAATTATAATTTACGTCCTGGGATTGCATTGACGGCTGCACAAATTGCACAACTGACCACTGATATTGTGTGGTTAGAAGAAAAAACCATTAAACTTGCGGACGGTACAACGACCAAGGCACTGGTACCACAAGTCTATGTAAAAGCCCGTGCAAGTGATTTAAAGGGTGATGGTACCTTAGTCAGTGCAAATCAGGTGCGATTGAATGTACAAGGCGATGTACTCAATAGTGCGACAATTGCTGGACGTGAAGCATTACAAATCTCAGCAGATAGCATCAATCAACTCGGTGGGCGGATGCAGGCGAACCGTGTTGAACTCAATACCACTAAAGATTTAAATAATATTGGTGGAACGATTAAGGCAATTGATTCAGCAAAACTTAATATTGGCGGTGATTTTAACCAACATAGTACAACTCAGAGCACCGTGAATAATCTCGGTGCAAGCGTATTTACGCGTGAGGGCTTTGACCGTCAAGCTGGGCTTTATGTTGGTTCGTCTTTAAATTTAGCAGATTACAAGACAGATCCGTTAAGTACTACTTTGGTGATTAATGTTGGTGGCAATACTTCATTAAAAGGCACTGAAATTATTAACCTTAATGGTTCGAGTCTGCTTAAGACGCAAGGAAATCTCAACATAGAAGGTGTAAATACTTCTGTGAATAATCGTGGTTATACCAATAAGGATAACTATAACTATGATAAAAAACAGCAAGATATTGGTTCATTCATTCAGAGTGCTGGCGATACACGTTTTCAAGCTGAAAATATATCAGTGAAAGGTTCACAAATTTCTAGTGAACAAGGTTCAACGATACTTTCAGCACAACAGAAGATCGATATTTCTGAGGGTCGAAAACTTTCAGATGCAGAGACTGCCTATAAAACCAAAGACAAGAGTACATTTAGCACGACTACAGAGAAAGGTCGTGTACGAAACATGAGTGATGAAGCAATTGCTAGCACAATTGATGGTAAAAATGTCATTCTTGATGCCAACAATATCAATATTCGTGGCAGTAATATTATTTCAGATGAACTCACGCAGATTCAGGCGAAAGAGAATGTCAGTATTACGGGTGCTGAAAATAAATATTTAGATTATTCAGAGTCGAGCGTTAAAAAATCTGGGTTGATGTCGAGTGGTGGGATTGGTTTTAGTGTAGGTTCAAAGAAAGAGCTGACAGAACAACAAAATACCCAATCGACCAACACAGGTTCAATGGTTGGCAGTTTAAATGGAAATACCAATATCATTGCAGGCAAAACTTACCAACAGACGGGAAGTACGGTTTCCTCACAAAATGGCGATGTAAATATATTGGCACAACAAGTCAATATTGAAGCTGCAAAAGAACAAAGTACCCGTGATTATAAATATGAAATGGAGCAAAAGGGCTTAACCCTTGCTGTGAATGTTCCAGTGGTCAGTGCAGTGCAATCCGTAGTGGATTCAAGCAAGCAAGTGGGTCAGAGTAAGAATGATCGTGTCAATGCCATGGCAGCAGCCAATGCTGGTTTTGATGCTTATAAAGCGGGACAGGCTTTAGGCAAATTACAAGGTGCACTGTCGGATGCAAGTAAGCTGAATGGAAATGTCGAAGTCAGCGTAAGTCTGACTTACGGAGAGCAGAAAAATACTCAATTTAGTCAGACACAAAGTAGTACAGCCAGCCAAAGTCAAGTTTATGCAGGTGGAAAAACCAATATTGTTGCCACAGGCGCAGGTGAAAAATCCAATATCAATATCATTGGTTCGGATGTTGTGGGTATGCAAGGGACTCATTTGGCAGCCGATCATGATGTGAACATAAAAGCGGCTGAACAAAAAACCATTGAAGCGTCTGGCAACAAGAGTGCAGGTTGGAATGCAGGGGTTTCAGTCAGTAACCAAACAGGGTTTGGGGTCACTGCTGGAGGAAATCTTGGAAAAGGCAAAGGCAATGGTACAGACACCAGTTATGTGAACAGTCATGTTGGTTCTAAAGACAGTTCAACCACGATCAGTAGTGGAAATGCAACCAATATTATTGGTGCTCAGGTACAAGGTAAAGGTGTACAGATTGATGCCAATGAACTAAATATCGAAAGCTTACAAGACAAAGCAACCTATCAAAGCAAGCAACAAAATATCTCAGGGCAAGTTAGTGTCGGAACCAATGGTGCTAATGCATCAGGCAGTTTTAGTAAGTCGAATGTAAATGCCAATTATGCATCGGTAAACGAACAGTCAGGAGTTTTCGCTGGAGATGATGGTTATCAGATCAAGGTGAAGAATAATACTGATTTGAAAGGAGCGATCATTACTTCGACACAGACTGCTGAAAACTTAAAGAAAAATAGTTTAGATACAGGCACATTGACGCATTCAGATATTCGTAATGTCAGTGAGTATGATGCCAAAGGTATTAGCTTGAGTGCAGGGTTTAATGCAGGCAAAAGTGATGAAAAAGGTGGCAAAACGCCTGATACTGTACTTTCTACACCAAACAAAATTGATCAACATGCATCCACGACTACAGGTGTAAGTAAGTCGATCGGTTTTGGTTTAGACAGTGATAAAGACAGTAGTGTGACCAAGAGCGGTATCAATACGTCAAATATCACCATTCGAGATGAACAAGGTCAGCAAGC